>JAUNGR010000066.1 GCA_030524485.1 bacterium
GTGGCGTAGCTTGGTAGCGCGCACGGCTGGGGGCCGTGAGGTCGCAGGTTCAAATCCTGTCGCCCCGATGCAAGATATGTAAAGTATGTTGTAAAACATGTTGTTTTACCCTTTTATTACCAGAAGCCGCATCGGTTTGAGCTGATGCGGCTTTCTGCATATAATGCTGCAACAAAGCAGGTCGAAAATAGCTTCAAAAACATTGTATTTGGAAAGAAAAGTGTGCTAGAATAAGGAAACATGGAGAGCACCGTAGGTAGGCAAAAGAAACGATAGCTAATGGATAGCAGGTGATGAGAGTATGAGAGAACGAATCAATAAATTGGCAAGGGGGATTGTAGAGCAGGAAGTTCCAAGTTTGTTGGTGAAACCTGCACGGATTGAGGCGGATATCACACTTGGCACAGTGGGGAGTGGCGAGCTTTTGGTATCCAGCGAGAATGGACTGAGCATCAAAGGGATTTTGTATTCCACACACAGCAGGGTGAAGGCAACTGCACAGACCTTTCACAAGCTGCAAAATAGCATAGTCTATGAGGTGGATACCAGCTACATGGAAAATGGGGACAGTATTGAGGGAGTCTTTCATGTGGTGAGCAATGCCGGTGAGATGGAAATTCCCTATTCTTTTCATATTTGTCTGGCGGCTGCCGGAAAACTCTTAGAGAGTTTAAAGACAGTGGAGGATTTTGCCGCTATCGCACGCTCAAACTGGCAAATGGCACGGAATCTGTTTGTCTATCGAAGCTTTCCCGAGGCTCCTTTTATGAAGGAGATGCACACCCGCACTCTGTACGAGTGTCTGGTGGGGAGTGTAAATCCCAATCAGGCGATGGAGGAATTTTTGTTGGCATTGAAAGCCAAGGAGGCTGTGCAGGTGCTGGTGGATGCTTCCTCTAAAAACTTTTTTGACATTCGGGAGAGGAAAACAGGCCAGATTTCATTAAAAAGGAATGCTTGGGGCTTTGTGCGGATTGTGGCAAGAGCAGAGGGAGCCTTTATTCGTTTGCAAAAAGCGGAGCTGACAGAGGAGGATTTTGATGGGGAAACAGCAAAACTTTCCTTTGAGATTCTTCCGGAAAAGATGCATAGAGGAAATAACTACGGAAGCATAGAGGTTTGGACGAAGGAAGGCTGCGTCAAAGTCGATGTGAAAGCTTCTCTGTATCAGCAGAAAGAACTGGGAGGATATCCGCTGCACATGGCACATGGCTATTGGATCGGCTATTTAAAGGAGAGGCTGTGTTATGAGTGTGGTGCGTATTCCAAAAAGACCTTCTGTGAGAATTTGCAGGTGTATCTGGACAGGATGGAGGCAGGCCGCACCGTCTCTGAGCCTTGGCTCTCCTTGCTGCGGGCAGAGTTGCTGTTGGAGAGCGGGCAGACAGAGAGAGCTTCCTTGCTGTTAGCGGAGCTTCGAGGAGCTATGATGAAGGAGAGAGCACCGATGGCAAAGGCTCTGTACCAGTACCTAAGATGGGGGCTGCATCGGGGAAAAGAAGAGGGGGAGCAGCTGGAGAAGGCCTTGCGGCAATGGCTGTTGGCGGAACCAAACAACTATTTTTATTTGTACCTTCTGGAAAAAGTGGACGAGAAGGCGGGAGAGAATGTATTTGAGTGCCTGAAACAGTATCGGATGCTATTTGTAAAGGGGTGTCGCAGCCCTTTCTTGTATCTTAGGGTGTGTCAAATTTTCAATCGAGATCCCTCTTTGTTGCGACAGCTGGGGGCCTTTGAATTTCAAAGTCTTTGGTTTGGGTGCAGCTATGGACTCATTACCAAGGATTTGGCAATTGCAGCAACCACCTTCGTGAGAGCACAGTACTGCTGTGAAAAGAAATATTTTAAGCTCTTTTCCTCTTTTTATGAAAGATATCCCAGCGAGGAGCTTCTGTCCGCCGTTCTTCAGATTTTGATTCAAGGGGACGTGCGAAAGCCTTGGGCCTTTGTCTGGTACGAGAAGGGCATAAAAACCGGTATGGCTCTGACGAGACTGTATGAATACTATCTCTACACGCTGCCACAGAATTATGCACAGCCTCTGCCTATGGAGGTGTTGCTGTACTTTTCCTATGCCAGCAGCTTGGATGAGGCTAACAGCGAACGCCTGTATGAAAATTTGCTGTTGTACTGGAAAACAGACAGTCCGGTGTATCAATTGTACGAACTTTCTATGGAGCACTATGCCCTTAAGCAACTGTTTGAGCGAAAAGTCAGCCGCAGCCTTGCACTTCTGTATGAGAGACTGCTGTATCCAGAGATGATAGACCTTCCGGTAGCTGAGGTGCTGCCGGATATCCTCAACACGTACCGAATTGTCTGTGAAAATCCACAGATGAAATATGTGCTGGTTTGCAGCGAGGAGCTGACAGGCTGTGATGCCTACACCTTAAAGAACGGAGAGGCCTACGTGCCTTTGTATGAGGAGAGTAGCCTGATTTTGTTTCAGGATGTCTATGGCGAACGCTATGCCACAGTGCCGTTTCAGAAGGAAGCGGTGCTCAATCATCCCGATTATCTGCAAAAATGCTTCGATATCTACCCCCAGCATCCCATGCTGCGTCTTTTGCAGAGCAGGAGGCTCCTGCGAGGGCGCATTCAACCGAGTCAAAGTGTTTTTTTGGAGCAGCTTCTGCGAGAGATGCCGGTGAGACCCCTGTTTCGGCAGCAGGTCTTGGAGAAAATCTTGGAAAGTTATCACTATGCACTGGATGAGGGGAAGAAGTTGGATGTCGATTTGTATCTGTTGGAAATGTCCAAAGAGGAGCTGAGTAAGAGGGAGAGAGGCGGCATTGCTCGGGTTTTGATCGCACAGAACCATATGGATGAGGCTTACCAGATGTTGTGCCACTTTGGGATGGATGACATCAAGGGCAACGATGCAAGAAAACTCATCAGTCGGGTGGTGATGCAGGAGATGGGCAAGAAGGACGAATATCTCTTGCAGAAGGCCTTTGCTGTTTTTGAGGATGACAAAGCGGACGAAATGATTTTGGATTATCTCTGTAAACATTATAATGGAAGCACAGGCGAGATGTATGCCATATTAGAGACTGCAATTCGGGAAAAGGCAGAGACCTATGATTTGGAGGAGAGACTCTTGGGACAGATGCTCTTTACCGGCAGCACCGAATCCTATCTGGACAATGTCTTTGAGTGGTACACATCCAGAAAGAAACAGGACAGCACCTTGGTGAAGGCTTACTTTACGAGCAAGTGCATGGACTATTTCATGAATGAAACGGAGGTTCCTTCCAAAATTTTCCTCTATCTGGAGAGTATGGTCAGAAAAATTTTGTATCGGGCAAAGATACCGGACATTTATCAGTTGGCTCTGACTCGTCACTATTCGGAGCAGGAAAGCCTGAGTCAGGAGCAGGCTCGCCTTTGTGCCAGTATGGTGCAAAACTTGTTGACGCAAAGGAAGGTATTTCCCTATTTTCAGAAGCTGACCAAGTGGGCGGAGATTCCGGACGATTTGATGGATAAGACCATCATGGAATATCACGGAAAACCCAATGTGCGGCCGGTGGTTTTGCTGCGGCTGCTGCCAGATGAGTCGAATTTTCATGCGGAGACCATGCGGCACATGTATCGAGGAATTTATATCAAAGAAAAAATCCTGTTTGCTGACGAGACGATGGAGTATAAGGTTGCTGAGGAGACGATGGGCACTTTAAAAATCGTAACAGAGGGCAGCATCGAAAGCCAAAGATTTCCGGCAGATGGGGTAATCAACCGAATTACCTGCATCAATGAGATTTGTCGGAGTTTGCCGGAGGATGAGGAAGAAAAAGCAAAGGAAAAAATGCAGGAGTATGAAAGAACGACAGCCATGGCAAGAATGCTTTTTGAGCTATGATTTATTTTGACGGGAGAAAAGGCAGATGGAAGACAAATTGATGGTAGGAATCGACTTGGGGGATATCATGACGCAGGTGAGATGTGCCAATTTGGAGAAGGATTGGAATATTTCTACTGTGCTCTGCAAAAAAAAGCAGGAAGATAGCTGGTATATTGGAAAGGAAGCTTATCAGTGTGTTCTTCAGGGGGAGGGGAGTTTGAAGGACCACTTGCTTTCCCTTGTGAAGAGGGAAGATAGGGCAGTTTTCGAGGGGAAATGTTACACGGGGGAAGAGCTGCTTTCCACTTTCTTTTCCGAACTCTTTTCTATGTTGAAGAGGGAGACGAAAAAAGAAAAGATAGGCTGTGTGATGCTGTGTCTGGACTACATTGAGACTTCCTTTCTAAACAGGATACGCTCCTGTGTGACAAAGGCCGGTGTCGAGGAGAGTCTGGTACATATCATCAGTCGGGAGGAGGCCTTTCTCTATTATATTATGAGCCAGAGAAGGGAAATCTGGAACCATGAGGTGGGCCTATTTGAGCTGACGAAGGCTGGATTTCACTATTTCCATTTGCAGGTAAAACGCAGTCTAAAGGAATTGACGGTTTTTGCGGACAGTGTCTGTTTGGAAGAAAATTTTCGGGTGGAGGAGCTTGCGGGAACTTCTGGAAAGAAGTTGGGTGACCAGATGGTGGCGGCCTATGCCGAGCGAATGTTGCACGGAAGGCTCTTCTCGGCTGTGATTTTGACCGGAGAGTTTTTTATGAGAACCGACTGGGCACCTTCTTTCATGCAGATAATCGGAGAAAAGCGAAGAGTGTATCAGGACAGCAATCTCTTTGCACAGGGCTGTTTAAGTAAGGCGGCCGAGATTCTGAGGGGACAAAGGGACAGTGGTTTCACCTGCATCTGCCAAGGAAGATTGGATGTGAGCGTCTCTGTGGATGTGCTGTTTGGAGGCAAGGAAAAGAGGCTGGTGATGGTTCCGTTGGGAGCGGTTTGGTACGAGACCGATGCCAGAGCGGAATTTATTTTGGATGAGGAGAGAGAAGTGGCCTTTTTGATTGCCTCTGCCCACACCGGACAGCAGGAAAAGAAGAGCTTCCTCTCATTGGAGGGCTTTCCGAACCGCCCTCCAAAGACGACGAGAGTGGAGATGGCACTGCGTTTCCTTGATGCCAAGACGATGGAAGTTACGATTCGAGATTTGGGCTTTGGGGAGCTATTTGCGGCAAGTGACACCGTCATACGGCAGGAGGTGATGTTATGAGTCTGATTCTTTGCAGGATGGAGAGAATAGAGAGACCTTTTTATGTGGAGACTCTGGGAGTGCACATTTATTCCTCACAGGAACTGTGCTATGTGATTTTGCAGCATCCCTTTCTTGTCATGGACGGTTTTTTGACGGATGCTCTCAAGGATTTTATCAGCAAAGAGTTGGAACTGCCGCAGTTGACCGCAAAAATCGAAGCTCTTTTGGAGGAGGACAGTTCGGATGAGGCCTTGCTAGCCATCTTGACTGCCTGTGACTATGCTTCCACGGAGGAAATCACGGCCTACCGTCAAAAGCTGGATTCTCTGCGTAAGATGCCGCCCGCCTTGTATTTGAAGGAGAAGGCCGATTATTACCAAAAGAATCGCCAGTATGGAATGGCAATTTCCACCTACGAAAAGATTCTTGTGATGCCCAAAGAAATTCAAAAAGGAGATGCCTTCATGGGGGAGGTATGGCAGCATCTGGCAGCCGCCTATGTGAACCTGTTTTATTTTGACAAGGCTTTACATGCACTGGAGAAGGCCTGCGATAGGACGGGGGAGAGGCAGCCCCTCAAACAGATGTATTTTTTGAGCAAATTAAGTCCGCATCTTTCCTTGAGGGAACGGTATCAGGCTGCTATGACAGAGGAATGGAAAAGGCTCTGGGATCGAGAATTTGAGCAGGCAAGAGAGAGCGTGCAGCAGTCAGAAAATTGGAAGAAAATAGACGAGATTTTTGCTGGAGAGACGAGGGAGGCTCGCTTGGCGGCTGCCTCCAAGATGGTGGCAGGATGGAAAGAGGAATATCGCAGAGAAGTGGTGCATGAAGTATAGTTGTTTACTTTCTGCCCGTATTAGTATATACTACGGAAGAAACGTGGAATTTAAAGGGAAAAAGAAAAAGAAAACGGAGGATATCATATCTATGATCAGTCAATTAATTGAAAAAATTCAGAAGACCAAGGCACCTATCTGTGTGGGCTTAGACCCTATGTTGAGCTATGTGCCGGAGCACCTTGTAAAGAAGTCTCTCACAGAGTTTGGAGAGACCTTGGAGGGTGCAGCAGAGGCTATCTGGCAGTTCAACAAGGAGATTATTGATGCTACCTACGATTTGATTCCAGCAGTAAAACCGCAGATTGCGATGTATGAGCAGTTTGGTCTGGAGGGCCTTCGTGTCTATGCTAAGACAGTGGATTACTGTCAGGAGAAGGGCCTTTTGGTGATTGGAGATGTCAAGAGAGGCGATATCGGCTCCACTTCCACGGCTTATGCGATGGGACACATTGGCAGTGTGCAGGTGGGAAGCAAGAAGTTGCATGGATTTCACACCGAGTTTATCACCGTAAATCCTTATCTGGGAACCGATGGCGTGAAGCCCTTTGTGGATGTGTGCAATGCAGAGGACAAGGGAATCTTTGTGCTGGTAAAGACCTCCAATCCATCCAGTGGAGAATTTCAGGATAAGCAGATTGACGGAACACCTCTCTATGAGCTGGTGGCTGAGAAGGTGGTAGAGTGGGGACAGCAGTCCATGGATGGCAACTACAGCAATGTGGGAGCTGTGGTAGGGGCAACCTATCCAGAGATGAGCCGCATTTTAAGAAAGAAGATGCCAAATACCTACTTCTTAGTTCCGGGCTACGGTGCACAGGGCGGAACCGCAGAAGATTTGAAATACTGCTTCAATGAGGATGGCTTGGGTGCAATTGTGAACTCCTCCAGAGGCATCATTGCCGCTTACAAGAAGGAGCCTTATGCAAAATTTGGAGCAGAGCATTTTGGAGAGGCTTCCCGACAGGCTGTGCTGGATATGGTGGCAGACATCAACAGCGTTTTGTAAGAATATCAGAGAGTGAAGGCATTTTCGATAAGAGAGTTTAGGAGATAGAGAGATGGCAAAGAGAAAGATGACAGCAAGTGTGGTTTGTCAGGAACCGCTTGCGAGCGATGTGTTCAGCATGTGGATTCAGGCAGATGCAATTGCCAAAGAAGCGTCCGCCGGACAGTTTGTGTCCGTCTACACTAAGGACGGAGCAAAACTGCTGCCAAGGCCGATTAGTCTCTGTGAGGTGGACAAGGAGCAGGGGAGAATCCGTCTGGTGTACCGAGTGGTGGGACAAGGAACCAAGGAATTTTCCACCTATCAGGCAGGAGAGAGCGTTGCAATTCTAGGACCGTTGGGAAATGGCTTCCCACTGGTGCATAAGAAAGCCTTTTTGATTGGCGGCGGAATCGGCATTCCGCCGATGTTGGAGCTTTCTAAGCAGCTTCAGGGAGAAAAGCAGATTATTTTGGGCTATCGAGATATCCGCTTCTTGGATGAGGAGCTGGCAGCCTACGGAAAGGTATATCTGGCGACCGAGGACGGAAGTGCGGGAACCAAGGGCAATGTGATGGATGCGATTCGCCAGAATGCTTTGGAGGCAGAGGTTATTTTTGCTTGTGGACCAACTCCTATGCTGCGTGCGATTCAAGCCTATGCATTGGAAAAGGGCATAGAATGCTACCTCTCTCTGGAGGAGAGAATGGCTTGTGGCATCGGTGCCTGTCTGGGCTGCGTCTGCCAGTCTAAGGAAGTGGATGAACATAGCCATGTCCATAACAAGAGAGTGTGCAACGATGGACCCGTATTTCGTGCCGAGGAGGTGGAGTTATAATCATGAATATGAAAGTAACATTGGCTGGTGTGGAATTTAAGAATCCGGTGATGGAAGCTTCCGGTACCTTTGGCTCCGGAATGGAATACAGTGAGTTTGTAGATTTGAATCAATTGGGAGCCGTTGTGAGCAAGGGGGTTGCTTCCGTGCCGTGGGCAGGGAATCCCCTTCCCAGAGTAGCAGAGACCTATGGCGGTATGTTAAATGCGATTGGTCTGCAAAATCCGGGTATGGATGTGTTTATTGAGAGAGATTTGCCCTTCCTCAAACAGTTTGACACAAGAGTGATTGTCAATGTGTGTGGGAAGAGTGTTAAGGAGTATGTTGAGGTGGTGGAGAGACTGGCCGATGAGGCGGTGGATATGCTGGAAATCAACATTTCCTGTCCCAATGTCAAAGAGGGCGGCATCATGTTTGGGCAGGACCCAAAGGCAGCGGAAGCAATCACAAAAGAAGTGAAAAAATACGCAAAGCAGCCGATTATCATGAAGCTGAGTCCGAATGTGACGGACATCAAACAGATGGCAAAGGCTGTGGAAGCAGGGGGTGCCGATGTGGTTTCCTTGATTAACACCTTGACTGGCATGAAGATTGATGTCAACCGCAGAACCTTCGCTTTGGGAAATCGAACCGGAGGGCTTTCGGGTCCAGCCATCAAGCCAGTGGCAGTGCGCATGGTCTATGAAGTTGCCACAGCTGTAAAGATACCGATTATCGGTATGGGCGGCATTATGACCGGAGAGGACGCACTGGAGTTCATTTTAGCAGGGGCTAGTGCTGTTTCGGTGGGAACCGCAAACTTCCATAATCCCTATGCAACGCTGGATGTGTTAAAAGGCATAGAGGACTACATGAAAAAGTACAATGTGGAGGAGCTGAATTCTCTGATTGGTGCAGTTCATGGATAAATAAAAATTAGAGATTGACAAATATCCTATAAGTTTGCTATTCTTTCCTTGTCTTTTTTGAGGCAAAAATTCTATCATAAAGGAGAGAAAAGCATGAGCATCAGAATCGGAATTTTAGGTTATGGAAATCTGGGACGAGGCATTGAGTGTGCCATCAAGCAGAATCCAGATATGGAGCTGGCTGCTGTATTTACCAGAAGAGACCCCAAGAGTGTACATATTTTGACAGAGGGTGTTCCGGTCTATCATGTGGACGAAGCGGTTTCTAAGAAAGATGAGATAGATGTGTTGGTTCTCTGCGGTGGCAGTGCTACAGACCTTCCGGAGCAGACTCCTAAGTTCGCAGAGTCCTTTAATGTCATTGATAGTTTTGACACACATGCAAGAATTCCGGAGCATTTTGCGAACGTGGATGCAGCAGCAAAGAAGAGCAATCACATTGCTATGATTTCTGTGGGCTGGGACCCAGGAATGTTCTCTTTGAATCGTGTCTATGGAAGTGCTGTGTTGCCAGAAGGCGAATCTTATACCTTCTGGGGCAAGGGAGTAAGTCAGGGTCACTCTGACGCTATCCGCCGCATTGAGGGAGTTTTGGACGCAAGACAGTATACCATTCCGGTTGAGAGTGCATTGGAGGCTGTGAGAGCAGGAGAACAGCCCGAACTTTCCACCAGAGAGAAACATACCAGAGAGTGTTTTGTGGTGGCGAAAGAAGGAGCAGATTTGGCAAGAATCGAGCAGGAAATCAAGACTATGCCAAACTACTTTGCAGACTATGACACAACGGTTCATTTTATCAGCAAGGAAGAACTGATGAGAGACCACGCAGGCATTCCTCACGGCGGTTTCGTGTTCCGCAGCGGTGCGACTGGCTGGAACAAAGAGAACAAGCATGTGGTGGAGTACAGCCTGAAGTTGGATTCTAATCCAGAGTTTACTTCCTCCGTAATTGTGGCGTTTGCAAGAGCGGCTTATCGGATGCATCAGGAAGGAATGACCGGCTGCAAGACTGTTTTTGATGTAGCACCGGCTTACTTAAGCCCTATGAGTCCGGAAGAGCTGAGAGCTCATATGCTGTAAAAACCAGATAGTTTATGTTTGTTTAGAGGAGAAGCTGCTGTGAGGGATTCCAAGCCTTTACAGCAGCTTTTTGGTAGATGGGATTTAGATAGGAAATTCAATTTTTTCGTGCTTTGCTCTGGTATTTTTGAGAGCTTAGAAGTATAATGAAAAAAAGATTGCAGCTTATAGGGAGGAACGAAGAAAAAACATGAAGAAACTCGGAAGAAATGATATGTGCTGGTGCGGAAGCCAGAAGAAATATAAGTCCTGCCATATGGCGATGGATGAGAAGATTGCAATGTATCGGGACAAGGGCTGTATCGTTCCAGACCATTCCATGCTTAAGACGGCGGAGCAGATTGAAAAAATCAAAGAGAGTGCCAAGATCAACATTGCGGTTTTGGACTATGTGGCAGAGAATATTCGGGCAGGCATGTCCACGCAGGAGATTGACGATCTGGTGAGCAAAAAGACGGCAGAGATGGGAGGAATTCCGGCTCCTCTGGGGTTTGAAGGATTTCCTAAGAGTGTGTGTACTTCCATCAACGAGCAGGTTTGCCACGGCATTCCGTCCACGCAGGAGATTTTGAAGGAGGGAGATATCATCAACGTGGATGCGTCCACGATTTATCATGGTTATTTTTCGGATTCCTCCCGCATGTTCTGTATCGGGGAAGTGAGTCCAGAAAAGAAAAAACTGGTGGAGGTCACCAAGGAGTGCGTCTATCTTGGCTTGGAGCAGGTAAAACCGTGGGGATTTATGGGAGATATGGCACAGGCTGTGCAGGACCATGCACATGCCAATGGCTATTCGGTGGTGCGTGAGATTGGCGGGCATGGTGTGGGACTGGAGTTCCATGAGGACCCTTGGGTGAGCTACGTCACAAAAAGAGGGACAGAGATGCTCTTGGTTCCGGGGATGATGTTTACCATAGAGCCTATGATTAATATGGGAACGCATGAAATCTATGTGGACGAAGCCAATGGATGGACGGTCTTTACGGCAGACGGAAAGCCCTCAGCCCAGTGGGAAATTCAGGTGCTGGTGACGGAGAGCGGCTATGAGATTATCTCCTACTAGGGCAATATAACCTGCAGTTATTAAATGTATTCCTTTTATGCAATTGACAAATAGTATATTCGTTGCTATTATGTATGACACAAGGACATAGGAAAGTGGGGTAACAAATGAGCAGAATTGTTCTTTCATTGTTGGTGGATAATACCGCTGGTGTGCTGAGTCGAGTAGCAGGACTCTTCAGTCGGCGTGGATACAATATTGAGAGTCTTACCGTAGGTGTGACAGCGGATGAGAGATATTCTCGTATGACGGTGGTTTCCTACGGAGACGAGGTGATTTTGGAACAGATTGAAAAACAGTTGCGTAAGCTGGAGGATGTCCGTGATATTAAGGAACTGAAAGCAGGGCAGTCCGTGTACCGTGAGCTGATTTTGGTGAAGGTGAGAGCGGATGCCAGTGAGCGTCAGGCCATCAATGCGATTTCTCAGATTTTTAGGGCGACGATAGTGGATGTGGGCAAGGATTCCATGACAGTTATGTTGACGGGAGACCAGTCCAAGTTAGATGCCTTGATTAATCTTTTGGAAGATTATGAGATTTTGGAGTTGGCAAGAACCGGTTTGACTGGACTTTCCAGAGGTTCTCAAGATGTGCGTTATCTGCCTTAGTACAGATTGCGTTTCTATAGCAAAACAAAATGATTTTCGGTCCACTTGCGGATTGGGAATGACAATAAGGAGGAAATAGATCAATGGCTAAAATTTATTATCAGGAAGATTGTAATTTGGCACTGCTGGAGGGAAAAACCATTGCGGTTATCGGATACGGCAGTCAGGGACATGCACATGCACTGAACTTGAAAGAGTCCGGATGTCACGTTGTGATTGGTCTTTACGAGGGCAGCCGCTCTTGGGAGAAGGCTGAGAAGGCTGGTTTCGAGGTATATACAGCAGCAGAGGCTACCAAGAGAGCAGATATTGTTATGGTCTTAATCAACGATGAGAAGCAGGCAAAGATGTACAAAGAGTCCATCGAGCCGAACCTGAGAGCCGGTATGATGCTGATGTTTGCACATGGTTTTGCCATCCATTTTGGCCAGATTGTGGTACCGAAGGACATTGATGTTACCATGATTGCACCGAAGGCACCGGGTCATACCGTAAGAAGCGAGTACCAGAGAGGCAGAGGAACGCCATGTCTGGTGGCAGTACATCAGGATGCAACTGGCAAGGCAAAAGATATGGCTCTGGCTTACGCTCTGGGCATCGGCGGTGCGAGAGCAGGCGTTCTGGAGACCACCTTCCGTGTGGAGACTGAGACCGATTTGTTCGGTGAGCAGGCAGTGCTTTGCGGTGGCGTTACCGCTTTGATGAAGGCTGGTTTTGAGACTCTGGTTGAGGCTGGATATGCACCGGAGAATGCATACTTTGAGTGTATCCATGAGATGAAGCTGATTGTAGATTTGATTTATGAGAGTGGCTTTGCAGGTATGAGATATTCCATCTCCAACACAGCAGAGTACGGCGATTACATCACCGGACCGAAGATTGTCACAGACGAGACCAAGAAGGCCATGAAGAAGATTTTGTCAGACATTCAGGACGGCTCCTTCGCAAAAGAGTGGCTGTTAGAGAATCAGGCAAACTGCCCGCACTTCAATGCGATGAGAAAGCGCGAAGCAGAGCATCCGCTTGAGAAGGTGGGAGCTGAGCTGCGTAAGCTATACAGCTGGAATGACGGCGGCAAGCTGATTGAGAACTAAGAGAAGCAATTGAGCCTGCAGTGTGCAGGACGATGCATGTAGATTTGGGTGGCGGACTGTTTGCCTGTGCAGACAATCCGCCGCTTTTTTAAATGAGAGGCATTTTTTCCGCTGCCGGCTTCTTGTGATTGATAAAGTCCAAGAAAGAGTGCAGGGCACGGGAGGAGTTGTTCGTGTTGCTGGCAAAACCGATGGTGCGTTTGCGAACCGGATGCTCCAAGGGAATCTCCACAAGCTGTCCCATGGCGAGGTCGTCCTTGACGAACTCTCGAATGACACAGCCAACTCCCAGACCGATTTTGGCAAACTCAATGAGCAAGTCCATACTGGTGACTTCGAGAATGCTGGAGGGATTGAGGTGGTTTTCCTGAAAGTAGTTGTCAATGTAGCGGCGGGTCACATTGTTGCGGTCTAAGAGCAGCATATTACAGGTCTCCAAAACGCTGGTGTTTTTTCCCTCACGCAGATGCAGATTTTCCAGATACTGCGGGGTGGCAATGAAAACGTCACGGATATTCATGACGGGGACGAAGGAAAGTTCCCGCACAGCGGAGGGTTGGGCAATCAGACCTACATCGATTTTTTGCTGTTCCAACATAGAGAGCGTCTGGGCTGTGGATTGGCTCTCTATGCTGATTTTGATGTGCGGATACTGGTGAATAAAGTCTTTGAGGTAGGGAAGCAGGACATAGCGGCAGAGAGTGTTGCTCACACCAATGCGAAGATGACCGATGTTAAATTCCTGAATGCGTTTTAATTCCTGTTCTCCAAGGCTTAAGGCCTCGAACGCCGTCTTGCTGTGCTCAAAGAGCAGTTCTCCCTCCTGTGTGAGTTGTACGCCGCGGGAATTGCGGGTGAAGAGGGAGACACCGAGATTGTCTTCCAGCTTGCTGATGGATTTGCTGATGGCAGGTTGGCTGATAAAAAGCTCCTTGGCCGCTTTGGATATGTTGCGGGTTTTGGCCACTTCGTAAAAAATGCGGTATTGTGAAAGATTTTGTTCCATGTGGACCTCTCCTTATAGGCATAACTGTGATTCATAGTAAATATAGGTAATATGTATTACTATTATAACAAGAACTATGTTAGAATGTAAATGGTAAAAAGAACGGTTAAAAAAAACAAGAAAAACAAAAAATCGTAAAAAAGCAATAGCAAATGGAGACCGTGAGAAAAAATACAAAAAAGTGAAAGAAAAAGAACAAAAGCAAAAGTAAGAGCAAAAAGAAGTGTGAATGGAAAAGAGAGAAACAGGAGGAAATGCGATTATGGGAATGACGATGACCCAAAAGATTTTAGCTGCACATGCAGGACTTGAGAAGGTGGAAGCAGGGCAGCTGATTGAGGCCAATTTGGATTTGGTGCTTGGAAATGACATTACTTCGCCGGTGGCGATTCATGAGATGGAAAAGCTGGACCAACAGAATGTGTTCGATAAGGACAAAATCGCTCTGGTGATGGACCATTTTATTCCCAATAAGGACATTAAGTCTGCGGAGAACTGTAAGTGCTGCCGTGATTTTGCCTGTCGTCACGAGATTAGCAAC
>JAUNGR010000192.1 GCA_030524485.1 bacterium
CAGGACGCAAAATTCACCCTGTCCTGACCGTATGTCCCCTTGTTCACTGATGCTAAACAAACGGACAGGATTCGTCTTTGGCGAATCACCACCAGAATGGTGAAAGCCAGAAAAAAGTAGGAAGGATAGAGAGATGGAGAACGATAGAAAAATAGAGGATATTTTGTATTGTACACCGGAGGAAGCGGGGCTGCCATCCGCTGCTGTGATGGAATTTTTGGAGAAGCTGAGGGAGAAAAAAATCCCGATGCACAGTGTTTTGTTGGCTCGCTATGGAAAGGTCTTTGCGGAGGCTTATTATAGCCCATGGGACAGCAGCCGCAAGCACAGAATGTTTTCAGAGACCAAGAGCTTGGTGTCCCTTGCGATAGGCTGTCTGGAGGCAGAAGGAAAGCTCAAGCTGGACGATGCGATTGTGGACTATTTTCCAGAGTATGTGCCGCAGGATGCCCATCCCTATCTGGCTCAAATGACGATTCGGCAGATGTTGATGATGCAAAGTTGCCATAAATCCACAACTTTTAAGGAGGACTTGAGCAAAAACTGGGTGGAGAGCTTCTTTGTCACAAAGCCGGATCACAGAGCGGGAAGTATTTTTAATTATGATACTTCCGCAAGTCATACCTTAGCCGCTTTGGTGGAGAAACTGAGCCAGAAGAAATTGTTGGAGTACTTGAGAGAGAAGTTTTTGGATGCCATTGGCTTTCAGAAGGATTCTTATATCATAGAAGATCCCTTCGGCGTGTCGATGGGGGGCAGTGGTCTGATGGCCTACCCGATGGATCTGCTGCGGATTGGCCTCCTGCTGCTGCAAAAAGGCGAGTGGAAGCACAAACAATTGATTCCGGCCGCTTATCTTGAGGCAGCGACCAGCTTTCAGGTGCCAAATGTGGCGAAAGCTCCCATTCGGGAGGAAGCACAGGGCTATGGCTACCAGTTCTGGCGTTTGAGTCGAGATGGTTACATGATGTATGGCATGGGCGGTCAGCTTTTGCTCTGCTTTCCCAAATATGACCTGCTCTGCGTGACGACAGCAAACACTATGCGGGTATCCGGTGGAAATCAGGTGATTTATGACAGCTTTTATGAAACCGTGCTGGCCGCACTGGAAGGAAAGAGAGCATTTTCTGATATCGATGAGGAGAGTTTTGCAAAGTATCTTTCTTCTTTGCGTCTGGAAGCGGCAGAGGGACGGGAGACTCCCCAAGAGGCTTCTTTGTTGGAAAGGGTGAATGGGGTCACTTATCGGCTAGAAAATGGAAATGCCCTGATACAGAGAGTGCGTTTTGATTTTGAACCGGAAAAGAAGGAAGGCTGTTTCTGCTTTTTCGGGGAGAAGGGCGAACAGAAATTGGAATTTGCCCTCTGTGCCAATAAGCTCTGCGAGTTCCCTCTCTATCGGGAAACCTGTGCGTCCAGTGCGGCATGGATAGAGGGAGATTCCTTCTATTTGACCGCAGAACTCATGGGAGAGAACATAGGTGGTTTTTGGCTGCAGGCTGCCTTTTTGGAGGATGGCATCACCCTATTTTTAAACAAAAATATTGAATACTGTACGGGAGAATTGAATGGCTTTTTCAGTGGATATCGCCTGTAAGTCTATCCCTAGTAACAAACAGCAGCCAATCCGAAAAAGGTTTGTATGAGAGAAGCTTTTGCCTGTAAAAAGGACTTGTGAAGAAACAAAT
>JAUNGR010000067.1 GCA_030524485.1 bacterium
ATTTGTTTATTTTTCTTATTTGTTTTCCATTTCTGATCATTCGCTTCGACTGCTCTGCTTATCCGCCTATCTCCTCTTCAAAGCTTGGTTCTTCCTCCTTGAGACTAATCTCCACGCAATAATTTTTCTCCTGCCACAATCTCTCTGGCAGAAAAATCACAATCGTCGGGATGCCTTCACAGTTTTTGGTATTCTGCACCTCCAAAAGTTCTCCGCTGCCAAGTACTTTTGCCTGTAATGCCTGATTCTTTACATTCGGAAGTTCAATTCTCTCCCTCGTCTTCATCAAATGTACATAAAGTTTGTGCGGTTTCCAAGTCAGCTCTGCCCAATCCAATTCATAGGGGTAATAGCCCATACGTCGAGTCCCAAAAATCCCCTCGGCATTCTCCCTCACATAGCGTCCAACCTCATTCAGCACCCTAAGACTTCCCTCTGGAATCGCTCCCGTAGCATCCGGCCCTATGTTCAGCAGATAATTGCCTCCTCGATTTACAACCTTGAGCAGCAAGCGAATTACCTCATCGGGTTGTTTCCAGTTTTCATCCGTGCGTTTGTAGCCCCAAGTATCATTTAAAGTTGCTGGAAGCTCCCAATCTCCCTCATAGGGAAGTCTGGGCAGAAAATTATCGCCAGTTGTCATATATTCTCCCAGCTCGTTTCCGATTCTTCCGCTGACAATGCAGTTTGGCTGTATAGACTTCACCAAATCGTAGAGTTCCTGACTCTGCTCTCTGCTCGTCTCCAAAGGAGTGTCAAACCATATCAGGGCAATTTTTCCATAGTTTTGCAGCAGTTCCCGAAGCTGTGGCTTTACCTTATGATCCAGATAGAATTGATACTCCTTTCCACTGTTGTCTCTGCCTGCTGCTAACCCATTTGGGTCATGCCAATCCTGTGCCTGTGAATAATAAAGCCCCAGCGGCATCTCATATTTCTCACAAGCCAACTGCAGCTCTTTCAAGATATCCCTTCCATCTGGCGTTGCTTTCACCACATTGTAGGGGCTGCAGGCGGAGTTGTACATGGCAAAGCCCTCATGGTGCTTTGCTGTGAAGACCAAATATTTCATGCCCCACTCCTTCGCCTGCTTTACCAGTGCCTCTGCATCAAAGTGAATGGGACGAAACTGAGCTGCTAAGGTCTCATATTCCTTTGGCGGTATCTGCAAAGTATCCATAATCCATTCCGCAACGCCTTTCACTCTCTGTCCCTGATACTCTCCCCCAAGCAGTGCATACAGCCCCCAATGGACAAAAAGACCGAATTTTGCGTCTTTAAACCACTGCTGTTTTGTGTCCGGTTTCTTTCTTCTCATCCTTCTTCCTCCACATTCATCCTTTTTCCTACTTGATTCTGCCAGATATTAGGATTGCGCAGACATCGGGAGATATCTGCGCAATCGTCTGATCTAAGTTTTGCTCTTTATTCTTTATGTTTGTTGTTTATTTTTTACTGCTCGCTTGCTTCTTTGATTGCCTCGTTGGCTCTCTTCTGGATGCTTGCCATGGTATCGTCCAGAGATTTCTGTCCCTGAAGATAAAGGGTTCCTTCCTCTGTGAAAATCTGACCAATCACGGTGTCTGCAGTTCCCATAATCTTTTCACTCACATAATTTCTATCTGCATCAAACCAGCCCTTCATCAAATCCTCTGCTGTGATTCCATCATGAGTGAAAATCGGTACCAACTGCTCTTCCACATAGCTCTTTGCCTCATCCTCGGTCAGGTTCTTAGATGGAACACGGCCATGTCCTAACAGGTACTGGTTCTCGCAGAGAACGCGAATGGCCTCAAAAGCAGCCTCTTTGTTCTTGGAAGTAGATGGAATGGCATAGCAGCTGTTGATGGACAGAGAAGATGGCTCCTGTCCTTCCGGATACGGCATCGGAAGAATGCCTGCCTGCCAATCACGAGGATACTTCTCTTGGTCAGCCAGAGTACTTGCTACCCAGCCTCCCTGTACCCACATTGCAATGTTGCCGTTCACCAAGAACTCGTTGTACGGATGCGTTCCGGATGCCTGATCCAAGGAACTTGGCTGAATCTTTAACTCATTTCCCAAAGAGCCAAACCACTCCATACTCTCTCTAAAAATCGGGTCATCAAAGTTTGCGGTACCATCTTCTTTGTAAGCCGATACGCCGGACTGAGATGCCAACACATACATAGTTGCTGGGTCATCCCCGATAAAGGAACCGTAAATGTTCTTGCTTGCATCGGTCAATTTCTGTGCGGTCTCCACATATTTCTCCCAAGTCCATCCCTCTGCACTCGGATATTCTACACCGGCATCGTCAAAGATTTTCTTGTTGTAGTAGGTCAGCCAAATGTCTCTGTAAGCCGGCATACCATAAGTCTGTCCGTCAAACTTGGTGAGGTTGCTGCCATACATAGCTTCCATATCGTAACCGGCATTCTGTGCCAGCTCGTCCAAGGAAGCTAAAACACCGGCATTGTTGAATTCTTCCAACTGCAATGGAGTTCTGCTGATGATGTCAATGTCATCGCCTGCCATCAAACTCACCAAAACCTTATCCATCTCTCCGGACTTTGTTGTTGGTGTGATGGAGAATTCAATCTCAATTCCCGTCTTTTCCTTAATCATAGCCACCATTTCCTGATGCTCAGAACCGGTCGCTGCATTATCGGTAGTCGCCCATTTCAGCTTCACACCCGCATAAGGCATCTCATTCTCACTGCCTGCTGCTGTCGTTCCCTCAGCTGTTCCTGCATTGCCACTCTCCTGATTGGCTGCACTTGTGCTGCCTGTCGTCTCTGTCGAAGCACTGCTTCCGCACCCCACGGCTCCAAAGGCCATAAGAGCTGCAAGAGAAACAGCGAGACCTCTCTTCATATGGTTCTTTCTCATAAAAATACTTCCTCCTTTTTTTGGCACTGTGCCTTTCATGTCTTTATTATAGCGGACAAATGTCCGCCCATATATAGGTGGGTTTTTGACTTTATATGTCATATTTGTCATCTTATCCCACAAAATATAAACTATCTCAACCCTTTCTTATCCCTTCACACCACTGGAAGTCACTCCCTCGATAAAGAATCTCTGGCAGAATAAGAAGGCCACCATAATCGGAATCAAAACGATGGTTGCGGAAGCCATCTGTGCTCCGTAGTCCTGCGTCAATCCAGAGGAGAAGAGCTTGATTCCCACTGAAAGCATCTGCTTGTCCATCGTAGAAATATACAGATACGGCCCTGTGTAATCGTTCCAAGACCAAGTAAAGGAAAACAGTGCCATGGTAGCTACTGCTGGTTTTGCCAGTGGCAGTATCACTCTCTGGTAAATCTGCATATGGCTGCAGCCATCAATCTTTGCAGCCTCGCTGATGGAGTCTGGAATGGAAATGAAGGACTGACGCAGCAGGAACACAAAGTACACGTCCACACAGCTTGGCAGAATCAACGCCCACATAGAATCCAAAATATGCAGATTCTTAAAGATGATGTATCTTGGAAGAATCATGATATCGCTCGGAATCATCATCGCCGAAAGCAGTACAAGGAAAATCACGTCCTTGCCCTTAAAGTTAATCTTTGCAAAACCATAAGCGGTGTAACTCACAAAGAAAATCTTAATCAGAATGGTCAGTGCCGTCATCACGATGGTGTTCATGTACCATTTCTGAAAGTTATAAATGCCGTTGGTAAACAGGCTGGTAAAGTTCTTGATGGTCGGACTCTCCGGAATCAAGTGCCATGGGAATTTCATGACATCTCCGCTCACCTTGAAAGATGAGGAAAGCATGAAGATAAACGGAGCAATGCAGCAAATTCCAATCAGCAGCATGATGATGGTCAAAATCCATTTAATAATGTTGTCTTTTTTTGTCATTGCCGTTCCCCCCTTAATAATTCACCCATTTTTTCTGACCACGCCACTGAATCAGTGTCACAATCATTACCACTGCAAACATCACCAGTGCCATTGCACTCGCCACACTTGTCTGATACTTTGTGAAGGCAGTACGAACGATGTTGATGGACATAACCGTGGTTGCCTGTCCTGGACCACCTTCTGTGAGTGCCTGAATGATGGTAAAGTTCTGGAAGGAACCTGTGATGGAGCTAATCAAGAGGAAAAATGTGGTTGGAGAAACCATAGGAATGATGACATGGCGGATTCTCTGCCACTTGGTGGCCCCGTCAATCTGTGCTGCCTCCACCAACTCGCTTGGCACATCCTGCAAGGCTCCCAAATACACAACCATATTTAAGCCCAAGCTCTTCCACACAGCAATGGCTGCCGTTGTCGGCAAGGCCCACTTTAAGCTCTGCAAGAGCAGCGGAGGCTCAAAGCCCATATTCTGCAAGCCCTGAATGATGGGGCTGCCATTTCCCAAAAGCACCTTAAACACGATAGCAATGGCCACCATGTTAGATACATAGGGCATAAAAATCATAGAACGGATGCCATTTTTGCAGAAAACATCCTTGTTCAAAATAAAGGCAAAGGCAAAGCCCAATACCATAATCAGAGGGACATACACCAATGAATACAAAAAGGTTCTTCCAAGAGAAGCTAAGATTTCCTCGTTGGTGAACACGGTGATAAAGTTTTTCAGTCCCACAAATTTCAGATTGTCCAGCTTTGTAATGTAAGTCACGTTGCCGAACGCCATTGCGATTGCCATAAGAAAAGGAATCCCTGTGAACACAGTGAAGAAAATCAAGTACGGTGCGATAAAAAGCGCCCCCGCTCTGTTTTCCTTCTTCTGTGCCAACGAGGTCTTCCCCTTTCTTTTTGGCGTGTTTTGTTGTTTCATAAAGCCCACCTCTCTCACTTTTTTCGTTCAGAAAGAGCCACAGCCCTGTGTCTGCTGACTCCCCTCTCCCTGTCTCTTATTCTACTCTTTCTTTTTCTTCGGTGATATAGGTGGTTTTTGCTATCCATTGGCTATTCTTGTCTTTAAATTTCCTTTTTCGTCCACATCCTCCTTTTGAATCTTTGGAATCTTCACCACAACTAGGGTTCCTCTTCCTTTTTTGCTATAAATAGAAACGGCATTCTCTATGCCAAAGTACAGTTTGATACGCAGCTGCACGCTATGCAGACCGATTCCGGTGCTGCGACGATTTCTCTCCCTCTCTTCGTCTTCGTCACACTTTCGTCCTCTTTCTATCTGGGTTCTCACCTGCTCCAGCCTCTCCCTCTCCATGCCACAGCCATCGTCCAGCACTCGAATCTGCACCCAACCGCCTCTCTCTCGGATGCTCACCCGTATCGTCATCGCTCGTTCGAGGCCTTCCATTCCATACAAGAAGGAATTTTCCACCAGAGGCTGCAGCAAAATCTTTAACGAATACAGCTCATGAACCTCTGCCATGTCAGTGCGTAAATCAAAATTGACCTTATCCCCATAGCGGTTACGCTGAATCTTCACATAGGCCATCAGATGTTCTATCTCATGTTCCATAGGCACTATGATTTGTCCGCCACTGATGGACAGTCGGTACATCCTTCCCAGAGAAGCCGCCATACGCCCTATCTCCGGACAACCTGCCTCATTGGATTTCCAGACAATGTTTTCCAGCGTATTGTATAAAAAGTGTGGGTTGACCTGACTCATCAGCACCTCCAGCTCCAACTCCTTCTTCTGGCGGTCTGCCTTTAACCCCTCAATGATGTGCGTATTGATGCGATGCAACATGGAATTGTAATGCAACATCATCTCATTGATTTCATTTTTCTTGGAATTGTCCTTCACCTGCACATAGGCATCCAGATTGCCGCCATAGACCTCATTCATCGAGCTGTTCAGTCTTCCAATCGGTTCCATGAAACTCTTATACAGCCACATCATCAAAGCTCCGCTGATGCCCATACAAATCAACAAAATCACAAAGAACTGAAGGTACAGAGCATCCATCTCGCTTGTGATGACCCGAACTGGTACAATCATCACACTGAGCCAATCATTCACCGCCGATTCCTCCACGCTGATCAGCATATTTTCTCTTCCCAGCTTTTGTTCAAAGGAATCCTGCTTTCGCTCTCTTAGCAGCTCCTTTAAATTGGGGGACAGCTCCCCCTGTTTAAGACTTTCCTCATCGCTGCTGGAAATCAGACCACCGTTCTTGTCTATCACATAGATGTTGCCCTGCAGAGACTTTGCTCTCTCCTCGTACATCTCATAAATTACCTTCTCCTCCAAAGCAAAAATCTGCACATACTCATAGCGTTTGTTCTTCCACGAGTAGACTCTGCGGGAGCCAAAAATAGCCTGTCTTTCATGCAAATCTTCCGGAAGGTCCTGCCTCAAAAAATTTTCCTGCACCGGATACCAAACCATCCGCATCAGTCTGTCTTTGGAGTTCACGCCCATCGCCTCCAGCTTCTCCCTCACCTCCTGCGTATCGTTGTTGGGGTCCAAAAAATTCAAAAGTTCTTCCTTCGCCGTGTACACCGCCCCCAGCTTCTCCCAGCGGTTTAGGAGATCCATGCTGTCAAACACCTCCCGATGCAAACGCAGTATCATCGCCATCTTTTCTCCCCGCTTTTCCTGCTGGTAACTTTTTTGTGTCGCCTCCAACAGTTGTTCGTTGGCTGCATACACGTCTGACATGTAGGAAATTTCCTCCAGTTTCTCATCGATCTCACCGGAAATCTCCCGCAGGTCGCTGTGTGCCCTGCGAATGTATTCCTCCTTGAGAGCCGAACGTGTCTGCCAAAAGAGCAAAGTCAACACCAAAAGCATGGGAACCAGCGTCAGAATCATGCCCCAAACCATCTTTCCCTTCAAATCGCCCCTTTCTTCCCTCTCTCGCTTCATCGCTTTCTTTCTTCCTCCCTGTCTCCGTTTCCTCTTTTTCTGTCCTCCACGTTTTTCTCCGTGCTGCTGCGATACTCGTTCGGACTCATCCCATAGCGTCTCTTGAATACCTTGATGTAGTTTGACACATCTGCCCAGCCCAAGGCCTCCGAAATCTCATAAATCTTCAAAGCTGGATCCTGTAACAGCTCCAAACTGCGCTCTAACCGCTTCTGTGTGATGTAGTCGCTGAAATTGCAGTCAAACTCCTTTTTGAAAATTTTGGAGATATAGGCGGTATTCTTATGTACCTTCCCCGCAATGTATTCCAGAGAAATCTCATTGGAATGGTACTCGCTGTCCACAATCTTTCGTATGGTTAAGGCCAAACTGCTGCGTTTTTTGGTTTCTCCCAACATACTCTGACATTCCTTCGTTACCTCCGCCAAGAGGCGAAACAGCAGTTCCTTTTGGTGTTCGAGGCTGTCCGTGCGATAAATATCCTCATAATCACAGCCCACTCTCTCCATCACCTTCTCCAGCTGCACACTGTTGCGAAGCAGTTTTCGGGAAAGCTGACACATAAGTTCCATGGACATTCGATTGAGATAGCTGTAATCCGGTATCATGCGGTTACGAAAGGCCGAGAAGGTCTTTTCCAACTCTCCTAACAGACCTTCCAAGTCTGCCTCCAAAATACAGCTCATAATTTTATCCGCATCAAAAGAAATCATGGAATAATTAAAGTCGGCCTGCCGCAGTTCCCGATAAGAGAGAATCAACTGTGGCTGCTCGGAAAAAATCTTTTGACCGGCACAGCATTTCGCCTGCTGATAGCACTGTGGAAGCATCTGATAATCCAGATAAAAACTACTGATTCCCACGGACAGTCCCACTCCTGTCTTTTCCTTCACGCCAGCAAGCATCTTTGCAGCGCTGTTCTTTAGCCTCTCTTCCTCCTCCCTTCCTTCCGGCAAAAGCAGAATTCCCGCTATTTTCTCCTCAAAATTGAGGAAGAAGCGGCCTGTCAGCTTCTCCCTTCGCCTCAGTTCCTCCAAAAGCTCCACCACCTGTCTCTGCAAATCGTACTTTTTTTTCTTGTCCTCCGGATTTTTATCCTCCATGTAAAAATATAGCACTCCCAAACGACCCTTGGTCTCGCAGAAAACCTGATCCATCTCTTCCTCATCGTATCCGTAGCCCTTCAACAAGGCATTCAACTGCTCCTGTTCCCTCAGTTTTCGCCCTTCCTCAAGGGAACGTTGCCTCTGCCTCTCCTCATCCAGCCTTCCCTTCAATCTCCGAAAGACCTCCTCAAATTCATCGATATCTGTGGGTTTGAGAAGATACTCACACACTCCGTTCTTGATGGCCGTCTGCAGATAAGCAAAATCGTGATAGCCGCTGAGTATGACAATGCGCACCTTGGGGTAATCTTGACTTAGGTGCTGCATCAGCTCCAGACCATCCATTTTAGGCATACGAATGTCCGAAAGCACCACATCCGGAGGCGACTCCGAGATGCGTTCTAGGGCTTCCACCCCGTCGCTGCACACTCCGCAGATGCCAAATCCCCATTCCTCCCACGGAAGACTGTTGGCAATGCCATTCGCAATCGCTTTCTCGTCCTCCACAATCAACAACTGATACCCCATATCGTTTTTCCCCCTGTCTCTTCCGTTTCCTCTTGCTTATGCCTTCTTTGCTTTGAAGCAAAGTTCCACCTTTTCTCCTGCCTTGATGTGCAGGCTTTGGCTGCCTGTGGAATAGCACAGTCTCAACGTCTGTTCCTTTCCCGAATACAAGGACACATCACTTAATTGCCCTTCCTCCCAAGCATAATCCAGCACCAAACGTCCCTTCAGTCGCTGCCCCTTCACCCTGCCTTTTGAGAAAGCCGACGGAAGGGCGGGTAAAAGCTCCACCCTATCTCCCCGCCGCACGGCCAAAGCCTCCAAGACAGCTGCTGCCATTCCAAAATTCCCATCGATCTGAAAAGGGGGGTGCACATCCCAAAGATTCTCTGCCACACTGTTCTCAAAAAAGAGACGAAGCTGCTCGTCCAACTTCTCTGCCTCCTTCAGTCTCGCATAAAAGCACTGAATCCATGCCCGACTCCAGCCGGTATGCCCGCCACCATGCTGCAGGCGGCATTCCAAGGTCTTCTTGGCTCCTTCCCACAAACTCGGATTTTCCTCACAGATTTCTCTCCCTGGATACAGCCCATACAAGTGAGAAATGTGGCGATGCCCCAGCTCCGCCTCCTGATAGTCCCTTCTCCATTCCAAGATGCGTCCATCTGCTCCGACAGCGGTTTTGGGAAGTTTTTCTGCGATTTCTCTTGCAAAGCCCAACACTTCCTCGCAGTCCTCCGTCTTCCCATATAGATGACAACCCTCCAGATAGTTCTCCGCTAACTCCCGAATGATTTGATGGTCCATGGTAGGACCCATGGAGACAGAAGCTTGCTGTCCGTCCGGCAGGCAGTAAACATTCTCCGGAGAGACCGAAGGACCGCTCACCAGACTGCCATCGCTCTCTCTTTGCAAATATCCATGAAAGAAACGCAAAGCTTCTCCCAAAATCGGAAGCACTCTTTTTCATTCTCCTCATAAGAAGCGTGTTGATAGACTTGGTTTGCCATCCAAGCTCCTCCCGTAACCCAACAGGCAGCCGGAATCCACAGCCCTGTGATATCCGTATCCCCCCAGAGATTTGTATTATGGTGTGCCACAAAGCCCTCACAGCCATAGACCTTCCTTGCAGTCTCTCTTCCGTTTGGAAGCATCCGCTCCAAGAGTCTCAAAAAAGGGGTAAAACACTCCCCTAAGCCTGCCGCATCCGCCATCCAGTAGTTCATCTGCAAATTGATATTGATGGTGTAACCGCTCTCCCAAGGCGGCGTGAAGCTTCCATTCCAAATCCCCTGCAGATTGGCCGGAAGCAGACAATTTGTGGAACTGCTGATGAGCAAATAACGGGCATAGGAAAACAAAAGCTGCGTCAGATAAGCCCTCACCTTCGGCTCTCCAGCCCTCTTTAACAGCACGTCCGCCGGAAGCTTAGAAAGTTCCTCATCGAAGCTAAGCTGCAACTGCATCCGATTATACTGTGCTGCATAATCCCTTTTGTGACGAGCGTACACCTCCTCATATCCGGCTTCTTTTGCCCTTTCTAGGCGATTCTTACAGGAAGCTTTGGCATCCTCCCCCTCGTAGTCCGTACAGACACAAAAGAGCAGCTCTGCAAAAGAAGCCTCTTGTAACACCAAGTAGCCTCCCTCCACCTTCCAACTTCCATCGCTCTCACCTGCCATGCAGCCCACGCAGTAATGCACGCCGCCTTCTCCACTCTGTCCGCTCAGATAGATGGCAGCCTCCGCACTTTCTGCCTCCTGCTCAAAGGGACGGCGGTTGAGTCCCAGCTCCATATTCCATCTCTTTCCCCTCTTGCTCTCCAAGTGCAGGAGGGTCACCTGATCGTGACTCGAAGAAAAAAGCACTCTCCGCTGCGTTCCGCTCTCCACCCAGACCTCGCCTTCCTGCCAGTCAAGCCCCCTGCGATAAGCTTCCCCCTCTTTCTCTGCTTCCATCCCCCAGAATGTAAGGATAGCTTCCGCAGCCGGATGATAGGGATTCATGTACCTCGGATAGGAACTGAGATATCTCCCACAGAGACGCTGTGCCTCCTCCGCCTTCCCTTCTGCGAGCAAGCTCCTAAGTTCCGCAAGCTTTTCTCTTCCTGCCTCCTGTCCTCTCTCCTGCTTACCGCCATACCAAAGGCTTTCCTCATTGAGCAAAATTTTCTCCGTCTCTGCTGTTCCAAACAAAACGGCTCCCTGCCGTCCATTTCCCACAGGAAGCCCTGTCTCCCAGCCTTTTGCTGGATGGTTCAAAAAAAATCCTTCTCGCATTTGTTTCCCTCCCATTCACTCGGTTAGCCCGTCCGATGTTTGCATGTCAGAGTAAAAAAGAAAACCGCCAGATCTCTCCGACGGTTTTCCCATATTGCATTTTCCTACCAGACAAACACTGGCTCAAAAATTAGTCCTCAACTTTGATGATTTCTCTCTTATTGTAGCTTCCGCAAGACTTGCACACTCTATGTGGCATCATCAGAGCACCGCACTTGCTGCACTTTACCAGATTCGGAGCACTCATTTTCCAGTTTGCTCTGCGGCTGTCTCTTCTTGCCTTGGAAGATTTATTCTTTGGACAAATAGACATGGTTTACACCTCCTTAAACTGTTTCAAAATATCCTGGATTGCTGACATTTGGAGGTTTGTCTCTCCCTGATCGCAGTCACAAGTCCCTCGGTTGAGGTTCGTACCGCATCTGCTGCAAATCCCCTTACAAGACTCTTTGCAGAGAACTGTCATCGGCAGGCCAGTCAGCAGTTCGTCCCAAACCAACCGATCCACATCCAGATTATAACCATTAATATAAGGTTGTTCATCCAGGTCTTCTGCCCGTTGCTCGGAAGATTCATTTAAATCTGCCTCCCTCTCAATGGAGAGTTCGCACAGATAAGGAACCGCTTCCAGACATCTCGAACAGGGGATTTCCAACTTCAGACTCACGTCCGCCACAATGGATACCTTGCGCCCACCCATATTTGTCAATGTCACGACAAAGGGTTCTTTCTCAAGAACCGGATAGACCTCCCCGTCCGCCGATAGAACTGTCTCAAACTCTACCGTTGCTGGGACTTCCTTTTTCTTACCTTCACAAGTGAAAACCTCAGATAAATGAATGAGCATATCTGTCTCCTAACTATTCCAATGGTTCCCCTCATGGAATAGGGGACTTTCCTAATACGCACTTATGCTATTATACATAGACGTTTTCGGTTTGTCAATCCCATTTTTAAGGTTTTTATACCAGAGCCAGAGTCTCTCTTGCGATAGCAAGCTCCTCGTTGGTCGGAATCAGCATTACCTTCACTTTGGAATCTGCGGTAGAAATCACCTGATTCTTTCCTCTTGTGTTGTTTGCCTCATCGTCAATCTCAACACCCAGATAGCCCAAATATGCACAGATGGCTTTTCTTGTGTTGACATCGTTCTCACCCACACCTGCGGTAAATGCGATGGCATCCACACCATTCATAGCAGCTGCATAAGCACCGATGTATTTTGCCACACGGTAGCGGAATGCATCCAGAGCCACCTCTGCCAGATGGTTGCCCTCCTCTGCTGCCTTTGCAATGTCACGGAAGTCGCTGGATACGCCGCCGCTCATGCCCAGTACACCAGACTTCTTATTTAAGATATTCAACATCTCATTGATGTCCTTGCCCTCTTTGTTCATGACAAACTGCAGAACGGCCGGATCCACATCGCCGGAACGAGTTCCCATGATCAGTCCCTCAAGAGGAGTCAGACCCATGCTGGTATCCACACACTTGCCGCCGATGGAAGCGGAGATGCTGGAACCATTGCCGAGATGGCACACAATCACTTTTGCATTCTTCGGGTCAAGGTTGCCGAACTTGATGGCCTCACCGGACACAAACATATGGCTGGTGCCGTGGAAGCCATATCTACGGATGCTATACTTCTCAAAATACTCATGCGGAATGGCATACATATAAGCCTTCTCTGGCATTGCCATACCAAAAGCGGTATCAAATACGGCTACGTTTGGCTTTCCAGGCATAACCTTCTCGCAAGCCTCAATTCCCATCAAGTTAGCCGGATTGTGCAGAGGTCCTAAGTCAAAGCACTCACGGATCACTTTCTTCACATCCTCATTGACCACGATGGAATCGCTGTAGATGGTACCTGCGTGCAGCACACGGTGACCAATAGCAGAAATCTCGTCTGTGCTTGCAATCACACCATGCTCCTTATCCAACAGGGCATCCATAACCAGCTGAATGGCTACGGAGTGATCCGGCATTGGACTCTCCACCACATAATCTTCCTTGCCCTCTGCCTTGTGGGTCAATTTAGAACCCTCGATATTGATTCTCTCGCAAAGTCCCTTTGCGATGACACTCTCATTGTCCATATCAATCAACTGATACTTTAAGGAAGAGCTGCCGCAGTTAATCACTAAAATTTTCATGGAATTCCTTCTCCTTCTCTCAACACTCTTTTTTCTTTTTGGTTTGCTGCCGATTGCAGTCCTTCTATGCTTACTTAACGAACAATCTCGCCGTACACTTCTCTTCCGCAGCCTGCTGCGTTGGACTCATCGGTATCGATATGCATAGCCAATGCGTAGGAAGAGCTTACACGAACCACTACGTCTCCAAAAATCAGGCTTCTGCCCTCGGTATCTATCTTGACAGACACGATGTCTTTGTCCTTCACACCCAACTGCTCTGCATCTTCCGGAGTTGCATGAATGTGACGCTTTGCAGCAATCACGCCCTCTGCAATCTCAATCTCACCGCAAGGTCCCACAATCTTGCAGGAACCAGAACCTGCAATGTCTCCGGACTCACGAATCGGAGCGGCAACACCGATGGAACGTGCGTCTGTCAGAGACAGCTCCACCTGCGTATTCTTTCTCACCGGTCCTAAGATGGATACTCCCTTTAACTCCTTCTTGGAGCCAACGATGGTAACTCTCTCCTCACAGGCATACTGTCCCGGCTGAGACAGGTCTTTCTTCTTGGTCAGCTGGTAGCCTGCTCCAAACAACAGCTCCAGATGCTCCTGACTTAAATGTACGTGACGTGCCGATGTCTCTACGATAAATTTCATAGCTTGTATTCTCCTTTTCTTTTCACAATAATGTATCTCACGAATGTATGTGATCGCCTCTCTTTATTTTAGGCGGTTTATCCATTTTTTGCAAGTCTCCTTGCATAAGATTTTTTGAGAAATTTGCACTTTTTGCAAAACAATTTCTTTTTTTGCAGAATTATGCTAGACTATGTGCATAGAGAAGCAAACTCTTTCTTGAAAGAACTTACAATCAAGCTGTCCTCTCACTGCCAAGCACGCTTTGGGAGACGCAGCAAAGAAAGGACTTTATTTATGAATCAGCTGCCTTTTCCCCGTGCCGTTGGCATCGTTGCCGAGTACAATCCCTTCCATTTCGGGCACGCCTACCACCTTCAAAAAGCCAAAGAAGCCGCACAGGCCGACTATGTCATAGTCGCAATGAGTGGCGATTTCGTGCAGCGCGGTGCTCCTGCAGTGTATGACAAGTACCTGCGCACGGAGATGGCTCTGCGCGGCGGGGCTGACC
>JAUNGR010000193.1 GCA_030524485.1 bacterium
AGAATCCAAAAACTAATAAAGCCGCCAAAAGTACATAACTCATAATTGATTGTACTTTTACAAAAACATTTAATCCCGCCATATTCAGCAGCCAAAAAGCAATCAGCACAATTGCTGCAACCAAACGTGCATTTACCATCGGCAGTATCCCGTTAATATATCCCCCAGATGCAATTGCGAAAGTAGAAAAATTCAGTCCCATCAAAATACTGATACAAACATAGACTCCGCCGATATTGTCACCAAGACAATTTCTGATACACGTATAATTTCCGCCTCTTACACGAAACGTAGCTGCAAAAAAAGCCATTGGAATAACAGTCAACATTCCAACTGCAATCGCCACCATATATGCCAGCCACGCCGAACGACCTGTTACTGCAATTGCCGGTCCTACTGTGGCGACAACCCCTGCTCCAATTGTTAATCCAATTCCAGTAAACAATAGATCCTTAAAAGTTAATTTCTTTTGTCCTACACCACGTTTTTCCATTTGTAAAATTGCCCCCTCTCCAACAGGTATTTTTAACCATCACTATATGCAATAACTGACACCCCATCCGGGATTACAATTGTTTCCGGCTTCTCTGTCCCCAAAATCTGATATGCTGTTTCCAAAGCCTCCTCCAAAGAATGGGCCGGAATCAATTGGAAGTTCTCAACCATATCATCCGGTGCTCTTGATACAAAAATCACCCTTGCATGCCGTAGAACTCTCACAAGAATCTGTGACTGCCACTGATCCACCAGCGTATCTGTCGCATTTGTGGAAACAAAACGCTCCATCATTCGATTTAAATCTTTTTCCACCTGAAAGGTTTTGAAAAAGCTCTCTCCGCCATGACCATCCTCACAATCTGCCGCCATAATAATGACTCCATCTTTCCGAACTAGCGCCTCTGCTGCCGTCATGCCTTTCACAGCCTGGTAAATATTTTGATCGAGAGGATACCCCCCATTAGAGGTCACAACCAGATCTGCCGGCTTTGCACGTACCTGGCACCGTTCCTTTAAAAACGCGCAGCCAGCCCGATGTGCCATCTCACAGTCTCCTGCAACAGCATGAATGATTTGTTTATCCTCGTCTAATACAACATTACAAATAAAGTCTAGTCCGATCTCTTTTGCAGCAAATATCATATCCTTATGAATCGGATTATTTTCAAGAATTCCTGTCCTTGCATATGGGCTATCAATAAAGCAACCATTATGGTTGTACAAAACTGTCTTCCGATCTGCAATTCCCGGAAGTACGCTTTTTCTTCCTCCTGAGAATCCCGCAAAGAAATGTGGCTCAATAAATCCCTCCGCTATCAACAAATCTGCCTTGGCCGCCAACGCATTGACCCAAAGCGCGCCACCCGAAGGCAGTAGGCCGAGTTCCACCATTTCTGATTCATCACAGTCATGAACAACAATATGCTCTTTTGCTACAATTTCATCTCCAAACTTAGCTCTGAGCTCCGACTCTGTCGTACCTCTGTGACAGCCAGTCGCAATCAGGATCGTTATCTTTGCTTCTGGATTTCCTTTCCTAATCTCTCTCAGCAACCTTGGCATGATCACCTTGCTCGGGACAGGTCTGGTATGGTCGCTCGCCAAAATGACAACTTTCTGTTTTCCCTCACTCAGGCAATGTAGCTCTTTCGTTCCGATCGGGCAATGTAATGCTGCTTCTA
>JAUNGR010000068.1 GCA_030524485.1 bacterium
GGACGCAAAATTCACCCTGTCCTGACCGTATGTCCCCTTGTTCACTAATGCTATTCCTACTTCAAAGAGATTCACTATTATTGTTGAAAGTGCTGTGCAATTTCACAAAAAAATTCTTTGGGAATCCGCTGAATTTTGTATCAGAAGGTCTGAAAAAGATGTTGAAATCTGTCAATACATGTGATAGAATCTATTCAATTTGGGTTACGGTTCAAATAGGTCGGCAGCCGTCATAAAGTCAGGCTGCCGTTTGTTTGAATTATATGAAAGCCGATTGCTCCGTGCTTCGCACGGTCTCCGCTCCGGTCGTTGCCAAACGGGCATCACCGGTGCTCGGCAACGCAATCGCCGCCTGTATTCATAATCCGGGCTATCGCCCTACTGATTCATACAGGCTTGGTTGTCAATGCCTGTGCATTCTTGGATGCGAGCATCCAGTCTGCCCAGTCGCTTGACAACGCTTTCATAGTAAATTCAAGTTCTTTGATACCTGCAGATAGGCATGAAAAAGAAGAAAGGTGTGATGGGATTCATGAAAGCATTTTTAATACTGGAAGATGGAACTGTCTTTACTGGTACAAGCATCGGTTCAAAGAGAGAAGTCATCAGTGAAATCGTATTTAATACATCCATGACCGGTTATCTGGAAGTACTCACCGACCCCTCTTATGCGGGACAGGCAGTGGTGATGACTTACCCTTTAATTGGAAATTACGGCATTTGCCACGAGGATATGGAGTCCAAAAAACCGTGGCCAGATGGCTATATAGTCAGAGAATTATCTAGAATCCCCAGCAATTTCAGAAGCGAGGATACCATTCAACATTTCTTAGAGCAGCACGATATTCCCGGTATTTGTGGCATCGATACAAGAGCACTCACAAAAATTTTAAGAGAAAAAGGTACCATGAATGGTATGATTACCACGCATGAATATGAAACTTTGGAAGAAGTTCTCCCAAGGTTGAGAGCGTACTGTGTAAAAGGTGTGGTGGATGCCTCTACTTGTAAAGAATCCTATGTGCTTGCAGGTGAGGGAAAAAAAGTAGCCTTGTTGGATTTCGGTGCGAAGGACAACATCGCTCGCTCTCTGAATGAGAGAGGTTGTGAGGTGACGGTATATCCAGCACATACGCCTGCAGAGGAGATTTTAGCGACAAATCCAGATGGCATTATGTTGAGCAATGGCCCTGGGGACCCTGCGGAGAATGTGGAGATTATCCGTGAGGTGAGAAAATTATATGAGTCGAACGTGCCGATTTTTGCCATCTGTCTGGGGCATCAGCTCATGGCTTTGGCTACCGGTGCAAAGACCTATAAATTAAAGTATGGCCACCGTGGTGGAAATCATCCGGTAAAGGATTTGGAGACTGGACGAGTGTATATTTCTTCTCAGAATCATGGCTATGCGGTGGACACGGACAGTTTGAATCCGGCTGTTGCCACTCCAGCTTTTGTCAATGTAAATGACGGAACCAACGAGGGCTTGAAATATACGGGAAAGAACATTTTTACGGTACAGTATCATCCGGAAGCTTGTCCAGGGCCGCTGGATTCCGGTTATCTGTTTGACCGATTCTTAAAAATGATGGAGGTGAACCGCTAATGCCAAAGCAGGAAGACATCAAAAAAGTACTGGTGCTCGGTTCTGGACCAATTGTGATTGGACAGGCAGCAGAGTTTGACTATGCAGGAACACAGGCCTGCCGTTCTTTGAAGGAAGAAGGCATAGAGGTTGTTTTGCTGAACTCTAATCCGGCAACCATTATGACAGACAAAGACATTGCAGACCGAGTGTACATTGAGCCGTTGACCATTGAGGTGGTAGAGCAGCTGATTCTCAAGGAAAAGCCGGACAGTGTGCTTCCGACTCTGGGAGGACAGGCTGGCCTGAATCTGGCGATGGAGCTGGAGGAAGCTGGATTTTTGAAGGCAAATAACGTTCGTTTGATTGGAACCACAGCGGAGACCATCAAAAAGGCAGAAGACCGTCTGGAATTTAAGGAGACCATGGAGAAAATCGGGGAGCCGGTGGCACCGTCTCTGGTCGTGGAAAATGTGCAGGACGGTATGGATTTTGCAGAAAAAATTGGTTATCCGGTGGTGCTGCGTCCGGCCTACACACTGGGCGGTTCCGGCGGCGGTATCGCAAACAACCGAGAGGAGTTGGTGGAGACGTTGGAAAACGGACTTCGTCTCTCTCGTGTGGGACAGGTTCTGGTGGAACGCTGTATCGCAGGCTGGAAGGAAATTGAGTACGAGGTGATGCGTGACAGTGCAGGCAATGTGATTACGGTCTGCAACATGGAGAATCTGGACCCTGTTGGGGTACACACCGGAGACAGTATTGTGGTGGCACCTTCTCAGACCTTGGGGGATAAGGAATACCAGATGCTTCGAACCTCCGCCTTAAATATCATCAGTGAGCTTAAGATTACTGGAGGTTGTAATGTGCAGTTCGCACTGCATCCGACCAGCTTTGAGTACTGTGTCATTGAGGTGAATCCTCGTGTGAGCCGTTCTTCCGCTCTGGCTTCCAAGGCGACCGGTTATCCGATTGCAAAGGTAGCAGCAAAGATTGCTTTGGGCTACACACTGGATGAAATCAAGAATGCGGTGACCAAGAAGACCTATGCCAGCTTTGAACCCATGTTGGATTACTGTGTGGTGAAGATGCCGAGACTGCCCTTTGATAAGTTCATCAGTGCTAAGAGAAAGCTGGGAACGCAGATGAAGGCAACGGGTGAGGTGATGAGCATCTGCACCAACTTTGAGGGAGCCTTGATGAAGGCTATCCGTTCTCTGGAGCAGCATGTGGACAGTCTGCTTTCTTACGATTTCTCCAGAATGGAGGAGAGCGAGCTGATGCGGCAGCTGCATATCGTGGATGACCGCCGTATCTGGGTGATAGCGGAGGCTTTGCGTCGAGGCATCTCTTATGAGACCATCCATGAAATCACAAAGATTGATATTTGGTTCATCGATAAATTGGCCATTTTGGTGGAGATGGAAAATGCCCTAAAGCAGGTTGGAAAGCAGGTGCAGAGTGGAACACCGGTGGAGAAGGCTCTCTCCAAGGAGCTTTTGGCTGAGGCAAAGAGAATTGAGTTTCCAGATACCGTGATTTCCCGTCTCACTCATATTGCACAGAGCGAAATCAAGGCCCTGCGTCACGAGTACGGCATCACGGCCGCTTACAAAATGGTGGATACCTGTGCGGCTGAGTTTGCAGCTGCCACCCCGTATTATTACTCCTGTTTTGGCAGCGAGAATGAAGCGGTGAGCGACAGCGGCAGAAAAAAAGTGTTGGTGCTGGGTTCCGGTCCCATCCGCATTGGACAGGGAATTGAGTTTGACTTCTGTTCGGTACACAGCACTTGGGCCTTCAGCAAGGAGGGCTATGAGACCATCATTATCAACAACAATCCGGAGACGGTCAGCACGGATTTTGATATTGCAGACAAGTTATATTTTGAGCCTCTGACACCGGAGGATGTGGAAAGCATTGTGGACATTGAGAAGCCGGACGGTGCAGTGGTGCAGTTTGGAGGACAGACGGCAATCAAATTGACGGAAGCACTGATGAAGATGGGGGTACCGATTTTGGGAACGGCCGCTGAGGATGTGGATGCCGCTGAGGACAGAGAGCGTTTTGATGCGATTTTGGAGCAGTGTCAAATTCCAAGACCGGCAGGTCACACCGTATTCACCGCTGAGGAGGCAAAAGCGGCGGCACATGAGCTGGGCTATCCGGTCTTGGTACGTCCTTCCTACGTTTTGGGTGGGCAGGGAATGCAGATTGCCATCAACGACCAAGACATTGATGAGTTCATCGGTATCATTAACCAGATTGCACAGGAACATCCGATTTTGGTGGATAAGTACATCATGGGCAAGGAGATTGAGGTGGATGCCATCTGTGACGGCAAGGACATCTTGATTCCAGGCATCATGGAGCATATTGAGAGAACGGGAATCCATTCCGGAGATAGCATTTCCGTCTATCCGGCTCCCAGCCTGACAGAGAGCAATCGCAAAACCATTGTGGAGTACACCAAGAGACTGGCAAGAGCCTTGCATGTGAAGGGAATGATGAACATCCAGTTTATTGTGGACGGCGAGGATGTCTATATTATAGAAGTAAATCCCCGTTCTTCTCGTACCGTACCGTACATCAGTAAGGTGACAGGGATTCCGATTGTGCCGCTTGCAACGCAGATTATCTGCGGGCACAGCATCCAAGAGTTGGGTTACACAGCGGGATTACAGCCGGAAGCGGACTATATTGCTATCAAGATGCCAGTGTTCTCCTTTGAGAAAATTCGTGGAGCGGACATTAGCTTAGGACCGGAGATGAAGTCCACTGGAGAGTGTTTGGGGATTGCAAAGACCTTTAACGAGGCTCTGTATAAGGCCTTCCAAGGAGCCGGAATCAAGCTTCCGAAATACAAAAATATGGTCATTACAGTGCGTGACAGTGACAAAGAGGATGTTATTCCGATTGCAAAACGTTTTGAGGCACTGGGATATAAGATTTTTGCTACCAAGGGAACGGAGAAGGCTCTGACAGCCGGTGGAGTTCACGCCATCCGTGTCAATAAGATAGAGCAGGAGTCCCCAAACCTGATGGATTTGATTTTGGGTCATGAGATTGATTTGGTAATCGACACGCCTCCACAGGGTGCAGACCACAGCCACGATGGTTTCTTAATCCGAAGAAATGCCATTGAGACGGGAGTGAATGTATTGACTTCCCTTGATACAGCGGCTGCTTTGGCAACCAGTATGGAGAACCGTGCACAGAAATTGACACTGGTAAATATTGCGGAAATTTAGTCATTCCGATAAGGTCCGGGGAGTGCTATTTTGGCACTCTTCGGGCGAAAAACAAAAAAAACTTGCAATTTGAGGAAAAAGGTGTTATACTAGCTCTGATAACATGAGGTGATGACAAAAAGAGTGGGCGAAGGTCCACTCTTTCTATATTCTTAGGAAAGTTTGTTTCCAAAGTTTTCCAAAATAGAATATAGAGTAGAGTAAAAAAGGAAAACAGTAGAATGGAGGTGGATGTATGACGAGAAGAGAGGAGTATGAGGCAAAGACGGAGGCTTATCTGCTGCCCTTGATGGAACAAAATCACTTTGAGTTGGTGGATGTGGAATATGTGAAGGAAGCTGGAACTTGGTATTTGAGAGCCTACATTGACAAAGAGGGCGGAATTACCGTGGATGACTGTGAGCAAATCAGCAGACAGTTGGGAGAGTGGCTGGATGAGGAAGACTTTATTCAGGACAGTTATATTTTGGAGGTGAGTTCTCCGGGACTGGGCAGACCTTTGAAGAAGGAAAAGGATTATAAGAGAAGCATCGGAAAGGATGTGGAAATCCGTCTGTACCGTGCCCGAGAAAAACAAAAAGAATTTACCGGTATGTTGAAAGCATATGATGAAAAGTCGGTGACGATTGAGATTGAGGGAGAAGAAATTCAATTCGAGAAGACGGAGATTGCATTGATTCGTCTGGCATTCGATTTTTAGGAGAAAGCCACAGAGCAGATAAGGCGGTCGCAGTGCCGCTGGATATAGTAGGAGGATATCACATATGAATAAGGAATTATTGGAGTCCCTTGAGCTTGTGGAGAAGGCGAAAGGAATTAAAAAAGAAGAGTTGATTGAAGCGATTGAGAATTCATTGCTGATTGCCTGTAAAACACACTTTGGAAAGGCAGATAATGTGAAGGCAGTGGTGAACCGAACCACAGGAGATTTGTCTGTTTATGCCGAGAAAGAAGTGGTGGAGACCGTGGAGGACCCGTTGACACAGGTGAGTCTGGCAGAAGCGAGAATTCGCAACCCCAAGTACATTTTGGGTGACATCGCACACATTCCGATTGCGTCCAAAGACTTTAGCCGTATTGCAACTCTGAATGCAAAGAACGTCATTACCCAGAAGATTCGTGAGGCAGAAAGAATTTCCTTATACCATGAATTTAACCAGTTGGAAAAGGATATTACTACCGGTGTGGTACAAAGATATGTGGGACGGAATCTGAGCATCAATCTGGGGCGTGCCGATGCGATGCTGAGCGAGAATGAGCAGGTGAAGGGAGAGATACTTCGTCCAACCGAGCGTGTCAAGGTCTATGTTTTGGAAGTAAAGGATACCACAAAGGGACCTCGAATTTCCGTATCCAGAACCCATCCAGATTTGGTGAAGAGATTGTTTGAGACGGAGGTTCCGGAGATCAGCAGCGGCGTTGTGGAAATCAAGGGCATTGCTAGAGAGGCCGGTTCCAGAACCAAGATTGCCGTATATTCTAGCAATCCGGACGTAGACCCTGTTGGAGCTTGTGTGGGCGAGGGCGGAGAGAGAGTGAATGCCGTGGTGCGTGAGTTGAGAGGGGAAAAGATTGATATCATCAACTGGGATCCCAATCCGGCATACTTGATTGAGAATGCTCTGAGTCCGGCTATGGTAATCTCTGTGGTTGCCGATGAGGAGGAGAAAGAGGCACAGGTGATCGTGCCGGATTATCAGCTTTCCCTTGCCATAGGAAAAGAAGGACAGAATGCAAGACTGGCTGCAAAGCTCACAGGCTTTAAGATTGACATTAAGAGCGAGACGCAGGCAAGAGAGATGGGACTGTTCGAGGAGATGGACTATGAGCAGTACGAGGAGAGCGGAGAAGCACAGAAAAATTACAGCGACTATGCGGAGCCGCAGACAGAGACAACCGATTCAAAGCAGTAAGTCTTGGTTGTGTGCATCTTGATAAAGAAGAGAAACAGGAAGTGATTGAGTGAACGTGAAAAAGATACCATTGCGTCAATGTGTTGGCTGTGGAGAAATGAAGAGCAAGAAAGAGATGGTGCGGGTGATAAAAACGCCAGAAGGAGAGATTCTTCTGGATGCGACGGGAAGAAAAAACGGTCGAGGAGCCTATGTGTGTCCATCCTTGGATTGCCTGAAAAAGGCGGAGAAGCAGCATGGATTGGAACGCTCTTTCAAGATGGCAATTCCGCAGGAAGTCTATGAGAGCCTGAAAAAGGAGATGGAAGAACTTGGATAATCGAAAAAAAGTCTTGAATTTAATCGGGCTGGCAGAAAAAGCAGGAAAAGTAGCAAGCGGAGAATTTTCTACGGAGCGAGCCATAAAAACAGGAAAGGCCGCTTTGGTGATCGTTTCGGAAGAAGCATCCGCCAACACAAAAAAGATGTTTGCCAATATGTGTACTTACTATCGGATTCCTGTTTTGTATTTGGCAGAAAAAGAAGTGCTGGGACATAGCATAGGCAAGGAGATGAGAGCCTCTTTGGCTGTGCTGGATGAGGGACTTGCGAGAGCAATTCAGAAGCAAATGAACGCAGATGGAGGTAGTGAGTATGAAGGAAAACGATAAGGAGCTTGAGAAAACAAGCCAAGAAAAAGTAGATGCAAAGACAATCCGGTCCGGTTCAAGTGAGGAGCAGACGGCATCCGCAAAAAAGAGCATGGGACAGGGAAATACAGGAGACAAAGGAGCAAAGGAAGCTATGACAGGCGAACAGCCAAAGAAGAAAATAGTGGCCGTATATCGTCCGCAGAACAGCACACAGGGCAGAGGACGAAATGGTCAAAAATCCAATCAGAATACAAATGAGAATGCGGATGCCTCAAGAAGCACGCAGAAACCGCAGGCAGATGCAGGAAGAAATGCAGCTTCCTCCAATACCGACAGACCTAGAAATACGACAAGAGGAGAGTCTTCCTCTAACAGACGTGACGGAAGAGATGGAGAGAGAAGAGGCAGCTACGGAAATCGCGAGGGAAGAAGCGATGATAGAAGAAGTGGCGGCAACAGCTATGGCAATCGGGATGGAAGAAACGATGGAAACCGTGAGGGAAGAGGAAATTATGGAAATCGTGACGGAAGAAGCGATGACAGAAGAAATACAAATGTAGGCGGCGGAAATAACTACGGAAACCGTGACGGAAGAAGCGGCGGCAACTATGGCAATCGTGATGGAAGAAGCGATGACAGAAGAAGCACAGGCACAGGTGGCTATGGAAACCGTGACGGAAGAAGCGGTGGCAACTATGGCAATCGTGATGGAAGAAGCGATGACAGAAGAGGCACAGGTACAGGTGGTGGTTACGGAAACCGTGACGGAAGAAGTGGCGGCAACAGCTATGGCAATCGGGACGGAAGAAGTGGTGGAAATAATTACGGAAACCGTGACGGCCAGAGAAATGGCAATCGTGATGGCCGCAGAGATAAGGATTTAAATATTCCAAAGCCAGCATTTGAGGCTCCGGTGAACCAGAAGCAGCAGAACAACAAACAAAGCAAAAATGCATATAAGAATGAGCGTTTTGAGAAGAAGGATAAGGCAGAGGAAGAGCTGATTTCCAAGAGCAATAAGGCAGGACGCTTTATCAAACCTGTGGTGAAGGAAGCTAAGGTTGAGGATACCATCAAGTCCATCGTCATTCCAGAAATCATCACCATCAAGGAGTTGGCAGAAAAGATGAAGCTGCAGCCATCTGCCATCGTGAAGAAGTTGTTCATGCAGGGCAAGATTGTGACCATCAATCAGGAGATTGACTACGACCAAGCAGAGGAAATCGCAATGGAGTTTGATGTCATCTGTGAGAAGGAAGTAAAGGTGGATGTGATTGAGGAACTGCTGCGTGAGGAAGATGACAAAGAAGAGGATATGGTTCCAAGACCACCGGTTGTATGTGTTATGGGTCATGTTGACCACGGTAAAACTTCCCTTTTGGATGCCATCCGAGAGACCAATGTGACTGCAAGAGAGGCCGGCGGTATTACACAGCACATTGGTGCCTACGTGGTGGAAATCAACGGACAGAAAATCACTTTCTTGGATACTCCGGGACATGAGGCCTTCACCGCTATGCGTATGCGTGGAGCCTTGGCGACAGACATTGCCGTTTTGGTTGTTGCAGCGGATGACGGCGTGATGCCGCAGACCATCGAGGCTATCAACCATGCCAAGGCAGCCGGTGTTGAGATTATTGTGGCTATCAATAAGATTGATAAGCCCAGTGCCAACATCGAGAGAGTGAAGCAAGAGTTGACCGAGTACGAGTTGATTCCGGAGGATTGGGGCGGAAGCACCATCTGCGTGCCCGTGTCCGCACACAACAAAGAGGGCATTTCCGAGTTGTTGGAGATGATTCTTTTGGCGGCTGAGGTGAAGGAGCTGAAGGCAAACCCGAACCGCAAGGCGAGAGGTCTCGTGATTGAGGCAGAGTTGGATAAGGGCAAAGGTCCGGTTGCCACCGTGCTGGTGCAGAAGGGAACCTTGCATGTCGGAGATGCCTTGGCAGTCGGTCCTTGTTATGGTAGGGTGCGTGCGATGATGGATGACAAGGGACGCAGAGTGAAAGAAGCTCTGCCATCCACCCCTGTGGAGATTTTGGGTCTGAACGATGTGCCTATGGCTGGTGAAATTTTCGTGGCGACCGAAAATGAGAAAGAGGCGAGAAGCTTTGCAGAGACCTTCATCTCTGAGGGCAAGAACAAGCTGCTGGAGGATACCAAGACGAAGTTGTCTCTGGACGATTTGTTCACACAGATTCAGGCAGGAAACATCAAGGAACTTCCTATTATTGTGAAAGCGGACGTTCAGGGGTCGGTTGAGGCAGTAAAGCAGAGTCTGACCAAGCTGTCCAATGAGGAAGTGGTGGTGAAGGTGATTCATGGCGGCGTAGGTGCCATCAACGAGTCCGATGTCACCTTGGCAAGTGCCTCCAACGCTATCATTATCGGTTTCAACGTGCGTCCGGATGTGACCGCAAAGGCAACCGCAGACCGTGAAAAAGTGGATGTGCGTCTGTATCGTGTCATCTATCAGGCGATTGAGGATGTAGAGGCAGCTATGAAGGGAATGCTGGATCCGGTATTCGAGGAGAAAATCATCGGTCACGCCGTGGTTCGTCAGACCTTCAAGGCTTCCGGTGTGGGAACCATCGCAGGTTCTTATATTATGGATGGTAAGTTCACAAGAGGCTGTTCCGCAAGAATCACCCGTGATGGTGTGCAGATTTTTGAGGGAGCGGTGGCTTCCTTGAAGAGATTCAAGGACGATGTGAAGGAAGTAGCGGCAGGTTATGAGTGTGGTCTGGTATTTGAGAAGTTCAATGACCTTCAGGAAGACGACATGATAGAGGCCTTTGCTATGGTGGAAGTGCCTCGCTAAGGTGGAGCTGCCCGAAAAACAGTGCAGTCAGGCTGGATGACGGGCAGCGGTCCTTTGGCCGCAGAAGAAAGAACGAGGAAAGAAAGCAGAATGCGAAAAAATAGTATAAAGAATACAAGAATTAATGGAATGGTGCAGAGGGAAATCAGCGAATTGATTCAAAACGGAATCAAGGACCCCAGAATTCATCCCATGACCTCTGTGGTATCCGCAGAAGTCACTCCGGATTTGAAATATTGCAAGGTTTACATCAGTGTGCTGGGAAATGAGGAAGCGGCACAGGCTACCATTCAGGGATTGAAGAGTGCGGAAGGATACATCCGCTCTCAGCTTGCCAAAAGCATCAATTTGAGAAACACCCCAGAGATTCATTTTGTGTTAGACCAGTCCATCGCTTATGGAGTGCATATGACTAGACTGATCGATGAGGTGACAAAAGAGGGAAAAGAGGACGCTGCTACAAAGGCAGAAGATGCTGGGAAAGAAGGCAGCGGAGAGGAAGAATAAACACTCTCGTTGGAGAAGAAAGGAGAGGCAGTATGAGTATCTTACATGAAATGCTGGACGGAGTCAGAACCGTTGTCATCTTGGGGCATGTGCGGCCAGATGGAGATTGTGCGGGTTCCTGCCTAGGACTCTATCATTACCTTTCTGAGCACTATCCGGAGATTTCGGCGGAGGTCTTTTTGGAGCCTCTATCGGAAAAATTTAGCTATCTGACTGATTTTGAGAAGGTAAAGAGCGACATTCCGCCAAAAGCTTGCCGAGAGTTTGACCTTTGTGTCACTTTGGATGCGAGCGATAAGGGTCGTCTGGGCGCTTTTCTTCCCTATTTGGAGAGAGCGAAAAAGAGTTTTTGTGTGGACCACCATGTTACCAATTCCGGTTTTGCAACGGTAAATGTGATAGAGCCGGAAGCCAGTTCCACCTGCGAGGTGCTGTATACCTTACTGGAGCCGGAGAACATTTCGGAGCCAACGGCAGAGTGTCTTTATACGGGATTGGTTCATGACACAGGTGTCTTTAAGTTTAGTTGTACCAGCCCTAAAACCATGCAGATTGCAGGGGAACTGATGGCGAAGGGAATTCCTTTTGGCTGGATTATTGATGAAAGTTTTTACAAAAAAACCTATGTGCAGAATCAGATTTTGGGACGCACGCTGCTGGAGAGTGTCACATTTCTGCACGGATTCTGCATTTTCAGTGCTGTGCGAATGAAGGATATGCAGTTTTATGGTGTGGACAGCAAAGATTTGGATGGCATTGTGGAGCAGCTGCGTTTGACAGATGGGGTGGAGTGTGCAATTTTCCTGTATGAGACCAATGTGAGAGAGTTCAAGGTGAGTATGCGCTCCAAAAACATTGTGGATGTGAGCAAGGTGGCTTCTTACTTTGGAGGAGGTGGTCATCGCTTTGCGGCTGGTTGTACCCTGAATGGAAGCATCCACGATGTGATCAACAACCTGTCGGGTCATATTGAGAGACAATTGATTGAGGCGGGAGCGTTATGTATCACGGAATAATCAATATCAAAAAAGAAAAAGGGTATACTTCCCACGATGTGGTCGCAAGACTACGGGGAATCTTGCGGCAGAAAAAAATTGGTCATACCGGAACCTTGGACCCAGACGCGGAGGGGGTGCTTCCCGTTTGTCTGGGACAGGGGACCAAACTTTGCGATATGCTGACAGACCACAGCAAGGAGTACTGTGCTGTGCTGCGCTTAGGAGTCTGTACGGACACGGAGGATATGACCGGAACGGTCTTGGAGACAAGGCCTGTAACCTGCTCTGAGGAGGAAGTACGTTCGGTGGTGGAGAGTTTTGTTGGAAGTTATGAACAAATCCCTCCCATGTATTCGGCCATTAAGGTGAATGGAAAAAAGCTGTATGAGCTGGCGAGAGCCGGAAAGAGCATCGAGAGAAAGGCCAGAACGGTGGAAATCACAGAAATTCAGATAGAAGAAATCGCACTTCCGAGAGTGAGGTTGCGGATTTCTTGTTCCAAGGGAACCTACATTCGCTCGCTCTGCCGGGACATCGGAGAAAAGTTGGGTTGCGGAGGCTGTATGGAAGAGTTGCTGAGGACGAGAGTGGGAAACTTTGGTCTGGAAACGGCTTTGACACTGGAAGAGGTGGAGAAATTGCAGCAGCAGGGAGGCATCGAGGACTTTCTTCTGCCCTTGGATGAGGCCTGTGCACAGTATCCGGCCGTGTCCGTGAAAGAAGAGGGAGAGAAGGCTCTGAAAAATGGCAATCCCCTGCATCCAAGCTGCCTTTTGGGAAACAAGGAGGCGGCAAAAGAGATTCGTGTTTACGATGGGAAAGGGAAGTTCACAGGAATTTATGCCTACCGAAGAGAGAAGGGACTCTATTTTCCGCAGAAGATGTTTTTAGAGAGAGACTAGGAGAGGTGGAGAATGGCAAAGGAGGAGTTTCTGGGAGGTGGAACATGCTGTATGTGACTGGGACAACGAAGTTCCAAATGGAAAAGAGGACGGCCATCACGCTGGGAAAGTTTGACGGACTGCATCGAGGCCATCAGACCTTGATGAAGAAGGTGCTTGCCTGCAGGGAGCAGGGCTTAGCTGCAACGGTTTTTACTTTTGATTTGTCGCCTCTGGCTGTGATGGAAGGAAAAAGCCAAACGGCCATGCTGTTGACCAATCAGGAAAGGCGGGAACATCTGGAGCAGATGGGGATGGAAGCCTTGATTGAATTTCCCTTTACCAAAGAGATAAGCCGAATGTCAGCGGAGGCCTTTGTTCGAGACATTTTGGTAGGGCAGCTGCGAGTGGGAACGGTGGTGATTGGGACAGATTTTCGTTTTGGACACAATCGAAGCGGGGATGCTGCCCTGTTAGCGAATATGGCAGAAAGCTGTGGTTTTCGTCTGTGTGTGGAGGACAAGCTTAAAGATGAGGAGAGCGGAAGAATCATCAGCAGTACCTTCATACGGGAGGAATTAAAAAAAGGAAATATGGAAAAGGTCAACGCCCTGTTGGGCTATTCCTATGGGCTGGAGGGAACGGTGGTCAACGGCAATCATTTGGGGAGCCGAATCGGTTTTCCGACAGCCAATCTCTGTCCTCCTTCTCAAAAGAACCTTCCGCCGAATGGCGTGTATACCACTCGTACCTGCATTCGGGGAAACTGGTATGGGAGTGTCACCAATATTGGCAACAAGCCCACGGTGGGAGACTATCCCATCGGGGCGGAAACCTTTGTGTACAATTGGAAGGAACCGCTGTATGGGGAGCAGATTCAGGTGGAATTTTTGCACCAGATTCGTGCCGAGAAAAAATTTGCTAGTCTTGAGGCGTTGCGGCAGCAGGTCGAGAGAGATAAAAAGACCGCCATGCAGTTTTTAACAGAGAACCAAAAGAAAGATTTCTGACAAGATAGAAAAAACCCCTGAAGGGAGGCAAGAAATGAGCTTCCCTTCGGGGTTTTTTTGGTGTTTGGGGGCTTAAGCGATGCGTGCTCCGCTGGCATCCACTCGATAACCGTCCGGAGTCATGGTATTCGTTGCCATGGCTCCACTGGCATCAAAGAAATACCATTTGTTGTTGATGGTTTGCCAGCCCTTCAGCATGGCTCCGCTGGTTTCAAAGAAATACCATTTGTCGTTGATATACTGCCAGCCAGTGAGCATGGCTCCGCTGGAGTTCATATAGTACCATTTATTGTTGATGTACTGCCAGC
>JAUNGR010000069.1 GCA_030524485.1 bacterium
GGAAAAAAGGAAGAGGGGGGAAAAAGAAAACGATGGAAGAGAAAGGAAGAGGAAGAGATGGAAATAGATAAAAAACAATACGATGCCTATGTTCAACAAATCACACCCAAGCATAGTTTGGCTCAAAATATGTGGAGGGCTTTTGTGACGGGAGGCGGCATCTGCCTTTTGGGACAGCTTTTAAATCGGGGATTTTTGTGGTTGGGAGCAGATGAGAAAAGTGCCTCCGCAGGCGTGTTGTTGAGTCTGATCGCACTCAGTGTGTTGTTGACTGGATTTGGCATTTTTCATAAGATAGTGGAATTTGGAGGCGCTGGGGCTTTGGTTCCCATCACCGGCTTTGCCAATGCGGTTGCGGCTCCGGCTATTGAGTACAAAAAAGAGGGGCAGGTTTTTGGAATCGGGTGCAAGATTTTTACCATTGCCGGACCGGTGATTTTGTATGGAATTGTAGCAAGCTGGATACTGGGTATGATTTTCTTTGTGGGGCAGCTTGTGGGGATTTGGTAAAGCAGAAAAGTTTTGCGGAAAGAGCGGTACAAAAAATTTTGTGAGTGGAATTTTTAGGAAAACTTACAGACTTGCGGATTTCAGAAAGATAGTGTAAACTAACAGCACTGGAGGTAAAATACATGATACAGTTTACTATTTTGATGATTCCGTTTGTCGGAACCACTCTCGGCTCTATGATGGTATTTTTTATGAAGGAAAAGGTCAGTCTAAAGATTGAGAAGCTATTGCTGGGCTTTGCAGCTGGAGTGATGGTTGCCGCCTCTGTCTGGTCGCTGCTGATTCCAGCCATTGAGATGACAGAAGAGAGGGCAACAGCATCTTGGTTTCCGGCAGTGGTGGGCTTTTTATTGGGAATTTTGTTCCTGTTAGCCATCGACAGTCTTGTACCGCATCTACATATGGACTCGGATAAGCCGGAGGGAGTGAAAAGTAGTTTTTCAAAGACCACAATGATGATGTTGGCAGTCACCATACATAACATTCCGGAGGGAATGGCGGTGGGCGTTACCTGTGCGGGAGCTTTAAGCCAAAATGCAAATATCACCTTGGCAGGAGCCATGGTTTTGTCTTTGGGAATCGCCATTCAGAATTTTCCGGAGGGAGCCATCATCTCCATGCCCCTGAAAGGACAGGGAATGAAAAAGGGAAAGGCCTTTTGGTATGGAATGCTTTCCGGTGTTGTGGAGCCGATTGGCGGTTTTGTGACGGTTCTTTTGACTTCACAGATAGTCCCCTTATTGCCATATCTGCTGGCTTTTGCAGCGGGAGCCATGTTTTATGTGGTGGTGGAAGAATTGATTCCGGAGGCACAGAGTGGAGAACACAGCAATATTGGAACCATAGGTTCGGCTTTGGGCTTCGCCCTGATGATGGTATTGGATGTGGCTCTTGGATGAGAAAAAGACAAAAAAGGAGAGGTAAAAATGGCATTCTTGGAGGATATCAGTGGTTTTTATGGAACAGGGGAAAAGAATCGACAGGGGCAGAGCTTAGAAGAGTTTCTCAAAGAGTATAATCCCAAGAAGTATGACTGCCCCAGCAATACGACAGACATCGTGGTGCTGCGTTCACGGGACAGCCTACAAAGGTGGGGACAGCCCCTGCAGGTGTTGATGGTAAAAAGAAGCAATCATCCTAGCATTGGCTTTTGGGCAACTCCAGGGGGCTTTGTAGAGATGAGGGAAGACTTGTACGAGGGAGCGGCTCGTGAATTGGAGGAAGAGACGGGAGTGAAAAATCTTCCCCTAAAACAGATGAGAACATGGGGAGCGTGGAAGAGAGACCCCAGATGGAGGGTGATTACTACCTCATTTTTGGCTCTGGTCGAGGGAGAATTACCAGTGAAGGCGGGAGACGATGCGGCAGAGGCTCTTTGGTTTGATGTCAAGTTGACGAAGGAAGCCAAAAGGCTGGAAGAGAAAGCGGAAATTTGGCGGTTGGAGCTGAGAAATGCAGAGAAGGGAATAAGACTCTGGGCCAGAGTTGGTATTTATCAGAAAGGAATTCCGCTTTTGATGGAAGAAAACTATGAGTTGCTGGAGTGTGAAGGCATCGCTGTGGACCATGCCTGCATTCTCACACAGGCTCTGCTTTATGTAAAGGAGAGATTGCTGCCATAGTATTCGTAAGAAAGAAGCAAAAAAGAAGCGATAATTGTGAAGAATGATACAATTATCGCTTCTTTTGCTGTTACAATTTGCTCACGGATGCTAGGCAGGGAGCTTATTGGATTTTCTTTCCGGTCAGCATCTCATAGCCCTGAAGATACTTATCAATGGTTTTTTGTACAATCTCTTCTGGAAGAGTCCAATCATTGTCTGGATTTGCCTTCAGCCAGTCACGGGCAAACTGCTTGTCGAAAGATGGCTGTGCATGTCCCGGCTCATAGCCGTCAGCAGGCCAGAAGCGGGAGCTATCCGGTGTCAGCATTTCGTCTCCAATCACGATGTTACCATTCTCATCCAGACCAAACTCAAATTTGGTATCTGCGATGATGATGCCACGGCTCAGGGCATAATCGGCACATTTTTTGTAGAGAGCAATGGTGTAGTCACGCAGCTTGGATGCGTACTCTTCGCCCTTGCCAGGGAAATATTTCTCAAGATGAGCGATGCTCTGCTCGTAGGAGATGTTTTCGTCATGGTCTCCAATCTCAGCTTTGGTGGAAGGCGTGTAGATAGGCTCTGGGAGCTTATCGGATTCCTGAAGTCCTTCCGGAAGGCGGATGCCGCATACGGTTCCATTCTTTTGGTAGCTTGCCCAACCGCTGCCGGTGATGTAGCCTCTCACAATACATTCCAGAGGAAGCATATTTAATTTTTTGCACATCATGCTGTTTCCGTCAAACTGAGGCTGGCGGAAGAATTCCGGCATATCGTTCACATCCACGGAAATCATGTGGTTGGGAAGAATGTCCTCTGTCATGTCGAACCAAAACTTAGACATCTGTGTCAGTACGGTTCCTTTTTTGGTCACAACGTTGTGAAGAATAACGTCAAAGCAGCTGATGCGGTCAGTTGCAACCATAATTAGGCTGTCTCCATTGTCATAAATCTCACGAACTTTTCCTTCTTTAAATGGTTTCATGTTTTGATACCTCACTCTGTGATTTTTAGGTGATACATTGTCTGCTATAAGGATAAACGAAAAGGGAGTAAAAAATCAATAGCAATTTTGAATTTTGTCGTTTTCTGGATGGAAAAACGGAATCTTCTCTATTTTAGACAAGGAAGGAAGGAAAAAAAAGAAATTTGTGGCAAAAATTCCTAAGAGTATCCCTTGTGCGGACAATAAGGAAAGCGGTGCATAGAAAAGTCAAAAATGGAGAAGGATAAGAAGAGGAAAAAGAAAAAAAGGAAGAAGAAAGAAGAGTAAAATGAGAGAGGAGAATCTATGCAGGCGGGAAAGGTAAGCATTCGAATGGATGGGGGTCCCATCATCAGTGCATTTGCGACGGTGGCAGGTTCCAAGGAGGGACAGGGACCCTTGCGAAAGGGAATAGACAAGATAGAGGAAAACTCCACCTTGTCCAAACAAAATTGGGAGCAGGCAGAGAGCCAGCTCCAAAAGGAGACGTTGGGGCTGCTTTTTCACAAGGGTGGCTTGGAGCAGGGGGATATCCGTTATCTCTTTGCGGGGGATTTGCTGGGACAGTTGATTGCGACTTCTTTTGGGATTGCGGATTTCCATCTTCCTCTATTTGGATTGTACGGAGCCTGCTCCACGATGGGGGAAGCGTTGGCACTGGCTGCCATGACAGTACATGCAGGCTATGCGGAGCGAGTGGCGGCACTGGCATCCAGTCACTTTGCCTCGGCGGAGAAGCAATTTCGTTTCCCTTTGGGATACGGAAACCAGAGACCGCTTTCGGCCACTTGGACGGTGACGGGCTGCGGGGCGGTCTGTGTGTCCAAGGAAGGCTTGTTTGACAAGGAGAAAAATCCAGACATTGCCTACGCCAGAATCACGGGGATTACCCCGGGGAAGGTGGTGGACATCGGAAGCAGGGATGCCATGAATATGGGAGCGGCGATGGCTCCAGCCGCTTTTGATACCTTGTTGCATCACTTTGAGGATTTTGCCTGTGGTCCAGAAGAATATGATAAAATCATCACAGGGGATCTTGGCATCATAGGACAGCGGATATTGCTCGATTTGATGGAAAAGAAGGGACTGTCCATCGAAGGAAGACATATGGATTGTGGGCTGGAAATTTATGCCCGACAGGGGCAGGATGTTCATGCGGGCGGCAGCGGCTGTGGTTGTTCGGCGGTCACACTGGGAGCTTACATTTTGCCCCAGCTTTTCTCGGGAAACTGGAGAAAGGTGCTTTTCTTACCGACTGGAGCCTTGCTTTCCAGTGTGAGTTTCAATGAGGGGGAGAGCATTCCAGGCATCGCACATGCGGTGGTATTGGAGCATTGCCTTTCTTAGTACATTTCTAGCAGACAGAGACGAGGATGTGGAGGACAACTATGGATGAGATAAGAGCATTTTTGGTGGGCGGTATCATTTGTGCCCTTGTGCAGATTTTGATGGAGAAAACAAAATGGATGCCGGGGAGAATCATGGTTCTTCTGGTGGTGAGTGGAGCTATTTTGGGGAGTTTGGGACTGTACCAGCCCTTTATCGATTGGGCAGGGGCGGGAGCCAGTGTACCCCTTTTGGGCTTTGGGAATACCCTTTGGAAGGGAATGCAGGAGGCCATCGGAAAAGAGGGCTTCTTGGGACTGTTTCAGGGAGGCTTCACGGCAAGTGCAGTTGGAATTTCTGGAGCCCTTATTTTTGGCTACCTAGCGGCTCTGCTGTTTGAGCCGAAGATGAAGCAGTGAGAGACAGAAGGCTTGAGAAAAAGAAGCTTCGGCACACAAAAAACCTTTTGACCCCAACATCATGTTATGGTAAAATAATAAAGATATCAATTTGTGCAGAGCCATGTGGTATCATAAGGGGCAAAAGAGCATTTGGCTCCTATCTTATCAAAAGGATTGAGGATTGAGACAATTGGAAAATCCTTTGAAAATACGAACGTGTGCAGGAGGTTTTGATATGGAACAGTACAAACAGGAATTTATTGAATTTATGGTGGAGAGCCAAGTCCTGAAATTTGGAGATTTCACTCTAAAAAGCGGAAGAAAGTCTCCTTTCTTTATGAATGCAGGTGCTTATGTGACTGGCACGCAGTTGCGTAAGCTGGGCGAGTATTATGCAAAGGCCATCCATGACAATTTTGGTTTGGACTTTGATGTGCTGTTTGGACCGGCCTACAAGGGCATTCCGCTGAGCGTAGCGACCGCTATGGCCATCAGTGAGCTGTATGGAAAGGATGTCCGATATTGCTCCAACCGCAAGGAGGCAAAAGACCACGGGGACACAGGCATTCTGTTGGGTTCTTCTTTGAAGGACGGAGACCGTGTGATGATGATTGAGGATGTGACGACTTCCGGAAAGTCCATTGAGGAGACCTTCCCGATTTTGAAGGCACAGGCCGATGTGCAGGTACAGGGTCTGATTGTTTCCTTGAATCGTATGGAGAGAGGAAAGGATTCGGATATCAGTGCATTGGAGGAGGTGTCACAGAAGTATGGCATCCAGACGGCAGCGATTGTGGATATGGCGGATGTAACCGAGCATCTGTACAACAAGGAGTGCCAAGGGAAGGTGGTCATTGACGATACCATCAAGGCGGCCATCGATGCGTACTATGAGCAGTATGGAGCTAAGACGAACAAATAGGAGCCGAGAGACCAAGCAGTCGAAAGATGGGAGAAGCCTATGGAGAGAGTGTATAAGACCATGCGCAATGTCGGTGCGATAAACATTGCAGTCGGTATTGTTGTGATGGTGACCGGAATGACGGCAGGAATCGTGGCGATTATCAACGGAGCCATTTTGCTGAAGAGAAAGTCAGAAATTACATTTTAGGAGGAGAAAAGGGGACTGGTGCGTGAAGGCGGACATCGGCTCCCCTTTTGCCATTTGTGAGAAAAAGAAAAGGTTGGGAGCAGATGTGAAGTTTCAAAGTAGAAATCAAAGGATAGGCTGGGGAGTGTTTGTCTGTTATCTGCTGTGTCTGAGCTATCTGGTGTTCTTTGCGGAGGCATTTGGGCGAACAGGGCGGGAGGAGGCAACATACTCCTACAATTTGATTTTATTTCAGGAGATAAGACGCTTTTGGGTGTATCGGAAACAGTTGGGATTTTTTGCTGTGTTTGTGAACCTTGTGGGCAATGTGCTCTGGTTTTGCCCTTTTGGTTTCATTCTTCCTGTCATAAGCCGGAGAGGGGAGAGGGCTTACGTCACAATTTTGCTCGGTGCCGGTTTTAGCTTGGGAATTGAGCTGGTGCAGTTGGTCACAAAGGTGGGAAGTTTTGATGTGGATGACATTCTTTTGAACACAGTGGGAGTGATTTTGGGCTACATAAGTTACAGAGTGTTGCAGAAATTGCGAAGCCAACAGAGAAAACAGAGAAAAAGAAAATAAAATAGGGAGAAAAGGCGTTGCTGAGAGAAGAAAGAGAGTACTCAAGGAGAAAAAAGGGAGGAACTTTATGGGGAGAAAAGTAAAGCGATACCAGCCGGAAAATAGGAGAGTTTCTTATATCCGCAAACCCTTTGCGGTGCGCAGCCTCTTTGCTGCTGTGTGTGCTTTGCTTGCGTTGTTGTTGCTGGGAGTGGGTTTTCGGCAGGCGGTGGTGACGGCGGGAGACATTCCCCTGAACTATCTGGTGCTTTGCCTGTTCAGTTTTGTGTTTGCATTGGTGGCATTGGTTTATGCCATACGCTCTTTTTTTGAGAAGGAGAAGGATTATTTGTTCTCGAAAATCAGTCTGACGCTTGCTGTGTTGGAAGTGTTATTCTGGATTTTGGTATGTTTCATGGGATGACGGGAGTCGGGTAACATAGAAAGAGAAAAAAGAAGGAGAGGTCGCGAGACGATGGGAGAGAGAGAGATGTTTCAGGAAGAAAATGAGTCGCTGCGAGAGCGGTACCTTCTGACCGCTGCGAGAATTCGTGAGATTGCAGAGGAGAGAACGCTGCCAGAACCCTTTGGGGAATATTTTGGTAGGACAGCGGGATTTTATTTGCTTTTGGAGGAGATTTTACAAAAGAGGGAAGAGGGAAGCTGGGAGCAGCAATCTTTGACCGAACTGCAGGAGTGGAATGACAGACTGTATCGGGATATTTTCAAGGAGAATTATGAGACAAGTTTTGCCAATCCAGCCTATGCCCAGAAGAAGCTGGGAAAGGAATATGGACCTCTGCTCTGCTTTTTGTATGCAGAACTGCGTGCTGTCATTCCCAATGCCTATGAGAAGAGGCTTTCGGGTCTGACGGAGTTGGGAGAACTGTTCATTCAGATTTATAACCTGTTTGAGGAAGAATTTCCGCCTGTGGAGTCTGTAAAATCTGCGATTTATTGGTTTGAGAGCGATTATGCCGACCAGACGGTGGTGCATAGGGTGAGGGAAGGCGTGGACCCTAAGCTTTCTTTTGCGGCCGATTTGATTATGCACTCGGATTTGAGTGATTTGCGTTATCTGTATCAGTTTGGAGAGTACATTTCCGATTCGGAGCTTGCGGTGGCTTCCTACCTGAATGCACTTCCGCAGGAGACCATTGATAAGATGGCGGACACCTACACGGAGGGCTTTTGTCGGGGCTTTGTGGTGACGGGAAGAGATTTGTCCAAGAAAAAGTCGGTTGTGCTGCGTTATGCCTTGGGTTTTGAGAGGATGATGAGAAAAGCCATTCAAAACTTCCGCCAAAGAGGTCTGGAGCCTATTTTGTACCGTGCAACTGTGCCTTCTATCAATCGTTTTGGGCGTGCTGGTTATTTTGCTTCTCCTGCCAATCCACAGTACGACTATGACCACAGATATGATTATGCCCTGTATCTGGATAAGGCCTTTAAGGACAGAAGAAATGCCATGCTTCGTATGGGCTATGAGACTTACAAGAAGGAAGCGGAGGATTACGCTGGTCCGGCTGTGCTTGAAACCTTCGGGGAGGCAGCATTTGAGCCAGTGAACAAGCCAGAGGCTTGGGCTTTGGATGAAAAGCAGGAAGAGTGGCTGAGGGAGCTGCGTTTGGAGGCTTCGGAGATTGTCAATGCCTACATTCCGGAGGAGGAGACAAGTTTTACTATCATTGCCTTTCCGATTCCGGACATTGGGGAGCATTTTGAGGAGATTTTTGCTGAAACCATCGCAATCAACACGTTGGATTACGAGCTGTATCAGGGCATTCAGCAGCATCTGATTGATGCTTTGGATGAGGCAGAGTGTGTGCAAATCAGTGGAAGGGGTGGAAATGAGACCGCTCTCACCGTGAGACTGCATCGCTTGGAGGATGCTGCAAAGCAGACCAATTTTGAGAACTGCGTGGCGGATGTGAATATTCCATTGGGGGAGGTTTTTACTTCACCACTCCTAGAAGGCACAAATGGGCTTTTGCATGTGCAGAAGGTCTACATTGGTGGGATTTGTTTTCGGGATTTAAAGCTGTGTTTTGAGCAGGGACGGGTGACGGAATATACCTGTGCCAATATGCCGAGCGAGGAGGAAAGCCGAAAGTTGGTGAGACAGACCATCTTTCGGAATCAGGAGAGGCTGCCGATGGGAGAGTTTGCCATCGGAACCAACACCCAAGCCTACCGCATGGGCATTCGCTATGGCATTCAGGAGAAGTTGCCGATTCTGATTGCGGAGAAAACGGGGCCTCACTTTGCCGTGGGGGATACCTGCTACAGCTGGGCGGAGGATGTGAAGGTGTACAATCCAGATGGCAAGGAGATTATCGCAAGAGACAATGAAATTTCCATCCTGAGAAAAGAAGATGTCAGCAAGGCGTATTTTAACTGTCACACCGATATTACCATTCCGTATTCGGAATTGGGGGATATCTGGGCGGTTCATGCCGATGGAACTCGGACTGCCTTGCTGCAGGAGGGACGTTTTGTGCTTGCGGGAACGGAACTCTTAAATGAGGCTTTGGACAGTGCTGGTGAATCTGCGTGAATCCGCTCTTGACAAAGCGAAAAAAAACGAGTATGCTTACTTATAAGTAAAGATAAATTTATAAATGATACTTATAAGAGTAACGAATAACTTAGATAAAGCAGACAGGAGGATGTCAATATGGCAAAAGTAGGAATTGTAATGGGAAGTGACTCCGATATGCCTGTGATGGCACAGGCAGCAGACTTTTTGAAGAAGATGGGGATTGCGTTTGAGATGACGGTTATCTCCGCACACAGAGAGCCGGATATTTTCTTTGCTTGGGCAAAGTCCGCAGAGGAGAGAGGCATTAAGGTTATCATTGCAGGAGCTGGAAAGGCAGCACATCTTCCAGGTATGTGTGCGGCACTGTTTCCGATGCCGGTCATTGGCATTCCAATGAAGACTTCGGACCTCGGAGGTGTGGATTCTCTGTATTCGATTGTGCAGATGCCATCCGGAATTCCAGTTGCAACGGTAGCCATCAACGGCGGAAAGAATGCAGGCATTTTGGCAGCAAAGATTCTTGCAGTGTCAGAGCCAGAGATATTGGAGAAATTAAAACAGTTCTCCGAGGACATGAAGAATGAGGTAGTGGCAAAGGCAGATAAGCTGGAGGAGATTGGCTACAAGGAATATCTGGCACAGATGTAATACTAGAATTAAAATGGCAATCAAAATGCGAATCAAAATGCGAAACACATAGAAGTGAAAGAGATACAATAGAACCCCCAAAAAGCGGGGACGCTGATGGGAAGACAATGGAGGATGAGAAGATGGATTACAAGAAAGCCGGAGTGGACATTGAAGCGGGTTATCAGTCTGTAGAATTGATGAAGAAGTTTGTGAAGGGAACGATGAGACCGGAAGTGATGGGCGGAATCGGCGGATTTTCTGGAGCGTTTTCTGCAGCTGCTTTTAAGGATATGGAGGAGCCGGTGCTGCTCTCTGGAACCGACGGTGTTGGAACCAAACTGAAATTAGCCTTCCTTTTGGATAAGCATGACACAGTGGGTATTGACTGCGTTGCCATGTGCGTGAACGATGTTGCTTGTGCAGGTGGAGAGCCATTGTTTTTCTTGGATTATATTGCTTGTGGAAAAAATGTGCCTGAGAAAATTGCTACCATCGTAAGTGGTGTGGCTGAGGGCTGCAAGCAGTCCAACGCTGCTTTGGTGGGCGGTGAGACCGCAGAGATGCCAGGCTTTTATCCGGAGGATGAGTACGATTTGGCTGGATTTGCCGTAGGAGTGGTGGATAAAAAGGACTTGATTACTGGCGAGAACCTGCAGGCGGGAGATGTGCTGATTGGCATGGCTTCCTCTGGAGTGCACAGTAATGGTTTCTCTCTGGTTCGTAAGGTTTTTGATATGACCAAGGAGAGCTTGAACACCTACTATGACGAGCTTGGAAAGACTTTGGGTGAGGCATTGATTGCACCTACAAAGATATATGTGAAGGCTTTAAGAAGCGTGAAGGAGGCTGGTGTTACCGTAAAGGCTTGCAGCCACATCACAGGCGGCGGTTTTTATGAGAATGTGCCTCGTATGTTGAAGGATAATACGAAGGCAGTGATTCGAAAGGACAGCTATGAGGTTCCAGCTATCTTTCGGATGTTAGCCACAAAGGGTGAGATTGAGGAGCATGTTATGTACAATACCTTCAACATGGGGATTGGTATGATAGTAGCAGTGAATCCGGCGGATGTGGAGAAGACCATGGAGGCCATGAAAGCAGCGGGAGAGACCCCATATGTCATCGGTGAGATTGAAGAAGGCGAAAAGGGAGTGACACTATGTTAAGAGTCGGTGTTTTGGTATCCGGCGGTGGAACGAATCTGCAGGCAATTTTGGATGCGGTGGATGATGGCACTATCACCAATGCGAGGGTGGAGCTTGTAGTCAGCAACAATGCCAATGCCTACGCCCTAGAGAGAGCCAAAAAGCATGGCATTGAGGCACTTTGCATTTCCCCGAAGGACTATGAGAGTCGGGAAGAGTTCAATCAGGATTTGCTCGCTAAGATAGATGCCTATCACTTAGACCTTTTGGTGCTGGCAGGCTATCTAGTGAAGGTGCCGGAGTGCATGATTGCTGCATACAGGGGCAGAATCATTAACATTCATCCTTCCCTGATTCCTTCCTTCTGCGGAGTGGGCTACTACGGGCTGAAGGTGCATGAGGCAGCCTTAGCCAGAGGGGTAAAAATCACAGGTGCAACCGTGCATATCGTGGATGAGGGCATGGATTCTGGTCCGATTCTTCTTCAGAAAGCGGTGGAAGTGTTGGAGGGAGATACTCCGGAAATCCTGCAGAGGCGAGTGATGGAGCAGGCAGAGTGGAAGATTTTGCCGCAGGCGATTGATAGGATAGCAAATAAAAAAGCATAATACATAACATACCGGAGGTGTTATATAGATGAAGGTTTTGATTGTGGGAAGCGGTGGAAGAGAACATGCGATTGCTTGGAAGGTAGCACAGAGTCCAAAGGTGACAAAGATTTACTGTGCCCCTGGAAATGCTGGTATCTCAGAGCTTGCTGAGTGCGTGCCGATAGCAGCGATGGAGTTTGATAAGTTGGCCGCTTTTGCCAAAGAGAAAGAGATTGACCTGACGGTTATCGGAATGGATGACCCTCTGGTGGGCGGAATTGTGGATGTCTTTGAAGCACAGGGACTGCGGGTATTTGGACCTAGAAAGAATGCAGCGATTTTGGAGGGTTCTAAAGCTTTTTCCAAAAACTTGATGAAGAAATATCACATTCCGACAGCTTCTTATGAGACTTTCACCTCCCCAGAGGAAGCAATCGCCTATCTTGAGACCGCAAAGATGCCCATCGTTCTAAAAGCGGATGGTCTTGCTCTCGGAAAGGGCGTTTTGATTTGTCAGAATCTGGAGGAAGCCAAGGCTGGTGTTAAGGAGCTGATGTTAGATAAGAAGTTTGGCTCTGCCGGAAATGAGATAGTGATTGAGGAATTTATGACAGGACGTGAGGTCTCCGTGCTCTCCTTTGTGGATGGAAACACCGTAAAGATTATGAGTTCCGCTCAGGACCACAAGAGAGCAAAGGATGGCGACCAAGGCCTGAACACCGGAGGAATGGGCAACTTTTCACCCAGTCCCTTCTACACCGAGCAGGTGGATGCCTTCTGTAAGGAGCATATCTATCAGGCAACCGTGGATGCCATGAAGGCCGAAGGTCGTCCCTTTAAGGGAGTTATCTTCTTTGGCTTGATGCTGACAGAGGATGGCCCCAAGGTGTTGGAGTACAATGCCCGCTTCGGTGACCCAGAAGCACAGGTGGTGCTTCCAAGACTGCAAAATGACATCATAGATGTGTTTGAAGCCTGCATAGACGGCACTTTGGAGGAGATGGAGCTTCGCTTTGACAATGACAGAGCGACTGTATGCGTGATTCTTGCCTCCGATGGCTATCCGCTGCACTATGAGAAGGGCTTTGTGATTGAAGGCTTGGAGAACTTTAAGGGCAAGGACGATTATTATGTGTTCCATTCCGGCACGAAGTTTGACGAGCAGGGCCGAGTGGTGACAAACGGAGGACGTGTGCTGGGTGTGACCGCGAACGGAGCTACGCTGAAGGAAGCAAGGGAGAAAGCCTACGAAGCGACTGAGTGGATTCACTTTGACAATAAATATATGAGAAGCGATATCGCTGCTTCTGTGATGAATCTAGAATAGTAGAGTAGAATGAAGTCTGGGATTGCGGAAGCACTTTGTGCGGAGCGTATCGAGTATATAGACAGCAATGCCAGTTCTTGTTTTTGCGAGAGCGAGAGTTAGAGACGTGGCGAAGAAGCAATAGAGAGAGGAAAGCGGATGCTTGGGTGAGAGAACTCAATGCGTCCGCTTTTTGTATGATTAGTAGGCTTGATATAGCTTTCTTTATGGCACGGTTGCTAACGGAGATATTTGACCATTATGGTATTTACAGTTACATTATAAGGTATTTTGAATCTCTGCACACCATGGGAGATCATTACATTGTGCAGGATATCGACGATTACATCGATAGTGTAGCCAAAACAGTTGATTCAAGTTAAAACCCATGAAACACTATGAGGGTCAAGGAATAAGTCGTTGACAAGCTTACAGGATTTCGCTATACTGACCTCGAAGTGTATATCACATCGTGACTGTGAGAAAGGAAAACAGTTACACGTTCAAAATTGAATCAGAAAAGGTCGTTCAATGTCCTGCTTGAAAAAGAAGGTTAAAAGGGAACGCAGTGAGAATCTACGACAGCATCCACTACTGTAACTTGGAGGGATTCTTCAGGGTATTTGCCACTGCAGGATATCTGCATTGAAGGAAGATGGAGAGTCATTTGAGGAGAAAATGGTATTTTAGGGAGGAAATAGATGGATTCTAAAATAGCTTATCTTAGTAATGATAAGAATATGATAAAGTTTCAATATGGACATTGGATTATCAGATTTCGTGGACCATATTCATTGGAGTATTTCACTTCTGTTAAGGAATGGGATAATGGCTACATGGTAGTTATGGCGAAATACAAGCATAATCAGGAGCCAGAAGAAGAATATATCGATTTGGTTCCTATTTTGAAGAATCTGTATATTGATGCATCACAGTTTTTAAAACCTATAAAGGAAGTGAGGTTAGCTTATGGATAAAATTAAAGAAATTGCGGATCGGGCAGATATGATTGTGGATGGATATGCATTTACCCGTGAAAATGGTCAAA
>JAUNGR010000070.1 GCA_030524485.1 bacterium
AGGAAGACATTGACAGAATCAATACTTTATATCACAAATCCAAAGCGGTGGGATTGACACCGGAGGAAACAGAGGAGCAGGCAAACTTGCGAAAGGCCTATATTGAATCGATCCGCAGAAATATGAGAGGAACCCTAAATAGCATTTCGATTCAGGAGAAGGATGGCAGCATCACCGACTTGGGAAAGAAATATGGAAATGTGGACAAAGGAAGCCATTAGAAGGCAGATAGCCGAGAAAAGAAGGCAGCTGGGAGAGAATCCGAAGCTAGAAAAAGCAAAGAATCAGATCCTGCAAGAGAAAGCGAGGAGACTGAAGATAGTTCAGGAAGCGGAGGCAATCTTTCTCTATGCTTCGATCCGGCACGAGGCAGATACGTGGGAGTTGGCAAGGCTGTGGCTGAAACAGGGAAAACGCCTCGCCTTTCCCAAAGTTCATGGAAAGGAGATGAGCTTTTACTGGGTATCGTCTCTGGATGACCTTGAGGTTGGCTGTATGAAGATTTTAGAGCCAAAGCCCGATTGCGAGAAAGCAGAAGGGGAGAGGGCTGAAAAGGCTCCCATGTTGGTTCCAGGAGTGGCATTTGACTGGAAGGGAGCGAGAATTGGCTACGGAGGCGGATATTATGACCGCTTTTTGGCGGAACACACAAAACATGAAAAAATTGGCTATGCGTTTGACTTTCAAATGTTTGAGACCGTGCCAATGGATGCGTATGATTGCAGAATGGATAGGATTCTCACAGAGATAGACAGATAAAAAGCCAGAAAGTGAGGAAGGGGAGAAGATGGATATGACAAAGAGTTTGGAAGAACTGGGAAAGAAGGCAAAAGAAGTCTCAAGAGTGTTGGGAAGTCTCTCTGTGACAGAAAAAAATCAAGGCTTACAGTGTGCAGCCAAGGCTTTGCTTTCCCATCAGGAGGCAATTCTTCGGGCAAATGAGAAAGATATGGCAGCGGCAAGGGAGGCAGGCATGAGTCAGGGACTCTTAGATAGACTTTCTTTGACTGAGTCAAGGATTCAGGGCATGGCAGATGGGCTTTTAGAAGTTGCAGGACTGGAGGACCCCATAGGAGAAGTGCTTTCCATGAACAAACGTCCGAATGGCCTTTTAATAGGAAAAAAGAGGGTTCCCATCGGTGTGGTGGGCATCATTTATGAGGCGAGACCCAATGTCACCTCAGATGCCTTCGGGCTGTGCTTCAAATCCGGAAATGCCGTCATCTTAAAAGGAGGAAGCGATGCCATTCATTCCAATCTGGCTATTGTTACGGCACTGCGGGAAGGGTTGGAAGAGGCAGGTTGTCCCAAGGATGCGGTACAGCTCGTTGCTTCAACAGACCGTGAAGCGACAAGAGAGTTGATGCGTATGAATCAATATGTGGATGTGTTGATTCCAAGGGGAAGTGCAGGATTGATTCGTGCGACTGTGGAGAATAGCACCATTCCGGTGATAGAGACAGGAACAGGCAACTGCCATATTTATGTAGACGAAACGGCAAAGTTCCCCATGGCTTTGGAAATCATCGTCAATGCAAAGACACAGAGGGTCGGAGTCTGCAATGCTTGTGAGTCTCTGGTGATTCATAGAAGGGTTGCGAAGGAGTTTCTGCCACTTCTCAAAGAGGTCTTTTTGGAAAAGCAGGTGGAAGTGAGGGCAGATGAGGAGGCAAGAGCAATCGTGCCAGAATGGAAGGCTGCGGAGGAGGAAGACTGGGGAAGAGAATACCTAGACTCTATCCTTTCTGTGAAAATAGTGGGAGGAATCAAGGAGGCCATTGCACATATCAATCGCTACAATACTGGTCACTCTGAGGCCATTGTGACCTCCGATTACGAAAATGCACAGAAATTTTTGGATGAAGTCGATGCGGCAGCGGTCTATGTCAATGCATCGACCCGATTTACAGATGGTGGAGAGTTTGGATTTGGAGCAGAGATAGGGATCAGCACACAGAAGCTTCATGCAAGAGGACCAATGGGGTTGAAGGAACTTACGACAACGAAATATATCATCTATGGGAATGGGCAGGTACGCTAAGCTAAGATAAAAATCTAGTAAATCATGAAAACACGGAAAAAGTGCTTGAAACAACAATCACTTTTTCCGTGTTTTTTCAGGTGAAATCCTGTGTATATTCCATCAAAAAACGGCAAAATTCCTTTACCATATCACTCTCGTCCTTGCGGTTATAGTGGGTAAGCACCAGACGAATTCGGCAGCTTGGATGCTCAATGGGAATCAATTTTATGTTAGGGATCGGAATGCCATTCCAAGAGTGCTCTGGCCAAAATCCAATACCCAGCCCAGCGGAAATCAGGTCATAGAGGGCACTGGGATTGTCATTTTCAAATAAAATGCGGGGAGTGATGCCTGCTTCCATGAAGAACCGATCCACAACATTCCGCAAAGGGCGGGAGAGGGAGGGGACAATCCAGCCTTCCTGAGCCAGCTCTTCCAGATAGACAGAGGAGAGGGAAGAAAGGGGGGAGTGCAGGGGCACTGCAAGGTATAGATTTTCCTCCATCATAATCTCGCTGTCTGGTGGCAGCTGCTCATCTTGGCAGAGCGTGCGAATGCCCAATTCTCCAGCCTGTGTAATCAGTCTTTGTGAGAGTTGAAAGTGCACTTCTGGGTGAAGGGCATGATAGGTGATGATGCAATGCGTCACAAGGGAGGCGGCAGCGAGCAAATTGACATGAATGGTGTGCTCCCGCTCCTGCTCATATTCTTTTAAGTCATCCGCAAGATGGTCGAGAGAACTGAGAAGAGGAGTCAGCTTTTTTTCAAGCAATTTTCCGGCCTCGTTGAGTTGAATGCTGCGGTTCTTGCGGTCAAACAGAGAGACACCGAGTTCTTCTTCCAGACGTTTGATGGACTGGGAGAGAGCGGGTTGTGCGATTTGCAGACTCTCTGCTGCTTTTGTGATGTGTTGGTATTTGGCAGCTGCTAAAAAATATCGTAATTGTAAAAGTTCCATAGGTCAAACTCCTGTCTGTTGCGTTCTCTTTCTTCCTTAGTAAACGGACATGGTTCGCCACAGGCGAATCACCGCTGTATCCTTGCAGGGAGATATCTAGGGTATTATATGATACCTGCCGAAAAAAGTCAAAGAAAGGATGTGTTTTTTCTTATACAATTTTCACAAAGATAAGATGGATGTTATGAATTCATAAAAAATAGATATTGGAAATTGGGAAATACTATCTCTATAATACGTGTGTTAAAGAAAAGACCATTCGAAGAAAGGAAGGGACGATTCATGGGAGACTTAGCAGCAAAACTGACCGAAGAATTAACCTGTGAAACGGTATTTACCATTCCCATTTTGGGTGGCATTCCCATCTCAGAGTCGGTTGTTGTGACTTGGATTATCATGGCAGCCCTGTTGGTTATCAGTATTTTACTGACACGAAACCTGAAGGTGCATCATATCAGCAGGAGGCAGGCAGCTGTGGAAGCCGGAGTGACCGCTTTGGAGAACATCATCAGCGGAATCCTTGGAGAAGAAGGAAAGGCTTATGGAACGTACTTATTTACTGTGTTGGTATATCTGGCCATAGCCAATCTGATTGGACTTCTTGGCTTTAAGCCGCCAACCAAGGATTTGAACGTCACAGCAGCTTTGGCTTTGATGAGCATTGTATTGATTGAGTATGCGGGAATCCACAAAAAGGGAGTAAAAAAATGGCTGAAAGGGTTTAGTGAACCGATTGCCATTGTGACACCAATCAACATTTTGGAGATTTTTATCCGACCCTTGTCGCTGTGTATGCGATTGTTCGGAAACGTGTTGGGTGGTTTTGTCGTGATGGAATTGATTAAGACCATCATCCCAGTGGTAATTCCGGTACCATTTAGTTTTTATTTTGATATTTTTGATGGTCTGATTCAGGCCTATGTGTTTGTGTTCTTGACCGGACTCTTTATTAATGAAGCCATTGAATAAGAGCGATTCAAGAAAACGGAATAAGAAGAACAAACAGAAGTCAATAGAAAGAAGAAGTAACAAGAAGGAAAAGCAAGAAAACAGGCAGAGAAAAGGAGAAAATATTATGACAAGTTCAACATTACTTGCAATCGGAGCAGGCATTGCAGTTTTATCTGGTATCGGAGCTGGTATCGGTATTGGAATCGCAACAGGAAAGGCAACGGAGGCCGTTGCAAGACAGCCAGAGGCAGAGGGCAAAATCAGTAAGCTGCTTCTGTTGGGTAGTGCACTTGCCGAGGCAACTGCTATCTACGGTTTCGTTATCGCATTGATGGTTATCATTTTGTTGCAGTAATTGAATGATACCAGGGTCGAAAGGTTACAAAATACCTTTTGACCCCAACATCATTGAATGGATAGGAAACATCGAAAGGAAATCTACCGGAAGGAAGGAAAAAAAGGTGCTTAGATTAGACATTAACCTTTTATTTGTTGTGATTGACCTGTTGATTCTGGTCTTTATTTTAAAAAAATTCCTGATTGGTCCGGTTCATGCCATCATTGAACAGAGACAGAAGGAAGTGGAACAGGGCTTTGCGGAGGCAGATACGGCAAAGCAGCAGGCAGAGGCATTGAAACAGAAATACACCGCATCATTAGATGGTGTGGAGGCCGAGAGAGAAGCACTGTCCGCGAAGGCAAGACAGGAAGCACAGGCAGAGTACGAGCACATTGTGGAAGATGCACAGAACAAGGCAGGAAAGTTGGTAAGTTCCGCAAAGGAGGAGGCAAAGGCACAGAAGGAGAGAATTCTTCGGGAGGCCAACAGCCAGATTACCGATTTGGTAGTAGAAGCTACCGGCAAGGTAATGGGTGTAGAATCCAAGGCGGCAAATACCGCCCTGTATGACCAATTTTTGAGAAAAGCAGGTGAGAAGAGTGAAGCAGGAAGCCATTGAATATGCAGGTCAACTGTATGACCTGAAAGTTCCAAAAGAGACCATACTGGAGACCGAGGAGATTCTTGCCCATATTCCGGAGCTGGCCATGAAGCTAGAGGACCCTTCTCAAAGTCTGATGGAGCGTCACACCATCATTGATATGGTGTTTCCAAAAGCCATTCGGGATTTCTTGAAGCTTTTGTGCGACAAGGAATCCTTTCATCTGGTTTCAGAAGTGTTTGAGGCATACCGCAAGATGGAGCCGAAGGATAAGGATGCCTTTGAGGTGCTGCTGCAGTATGTGGAGGAGCCATCCGAGGAACAACTGGAGGGCATTAAGAACTTTATAAAGAGCCATTATGGAAAGACCCCGAGCGAATTTACCTTAAAAAAGGTTGCGGAGTTAAAGAGTGGTTTTGTCCTTCAGGTGGGCGATGAGGTCTATGACTGGAGTGAGAGAGGCCGTCTGGAGCAGTTGAAGGAAAAACTGAGCGACATTGCGAGCAGAAGTGCGAGTGAGCAGGGCATCATCTCTCTGTTAAAGACAGGAATTGATACCTTCACCTTGGAAGCGAGAAATCAGGAAGTCGGAACCGTAAATTTTGTGGGGGATGGCATCGTACATGTGGATGGCATTGACCATGCGATGTATGGAGAGATTGTGGTGTTTGACAGTGGTGTCAAGGGCATGGTGCAGGACATCCGTCAGGATGAGATTGGCTGCATTCTGTTTGGCAAGGACGATGAGATTCGAGAGGGTTCCCGTGTGACCAGAACCGGAAAGAGAGCCGGAATTCCAGTTGGAGAGGGTTTTCTGGGAAGAGTGGTGGATGCTTTAGGTGCTCCCATTGACGGCGGCGGGGAGATTGCAGCGGTGGCTTACCGTCCGGTGGAGGAGGAAGCTCCGAGCATTGTGGATAGAAAATCCGTTGGTGTGCCGATGGAGACCGGTATCCTCTCGATTGATTCCATGTTCCCAATTGGACGTGGGCAGCGTGAATTGATTATCGGCGATCGTCAGACCGGAAAGACTTCGATTGCGATGGATACCATCTTAAATCAGAAGGGAAAGGATGTCATCTGTATCTATGTTGCAATCGGACAGAAGGCCTCCACAGTTGCAAAGTTAGTCAATACCTTTAAGAAAAACGGAGCGATGGAGTATACCATCGTGCTGAGTGCGACCGCAAGCGAACCGGCACCTCTGCAGTACATTGTACCGTATTCTGGCTGAGTATTTCATGTATCAGGGCAAGGATGTGCTGATTGTATATGACGATTTGAGCAAACATGCGGTGGCTTACCGTGCCCTCTCCCTCTTGTTGGAACGTTCTCCGGGACGTGAGGCCTATCCAGGCGATGTCTTTTACTTGCATTCCAGACTGTTGGAGCGTTCCAGCCGCTTAAGCGAGGCAAAGGGCGGCGGTTCCATCACCGCTCTGCCCATCATTGAGACGCAGGCGGGCGATGTATCCGCTTATATTCCTACCAATGTGATTTCCATCACAGATGGACAGATTTTTTTGGAGAGTGACTTATTCTTCTCCGGTATGCGTCCTGCCGTAAATGTAGGTCTTTCCGTATCCCGTGTGGGAGGTGCGGCACAGACGAAGGCGATGAAGAAGGCAGCTGGAAGCATCCGTATCGATTTGGCTCAGTACCGAGAAATGGAAGTGTTCACGCAGTTCAGCTCGGATTTGGACGATGTGACGAAGGAGCAGCTGCAGTATGGAAAGGGATTGATGGAGCTTTTGAAACAGCCTTTGGGCAGTCCTCTCAGCCTCACGGAACAGGTCATTACTCTGTGTGCGGCAACCCATAAGGTGATGTTACCCATTCCAACCGAACGCATCAAGGAGTTCCAGCTTGCTTTGCTCTCTTGGTTTGAAAATACACATCCGGAGATTGGGCGTGAGATTGAAGATCAAAGAGTGTTGAGCGATGAGCTTTCCAATCGCATTGTGGAAGCGGCAAAAAAATTCAGAGACAATTTTTTGGAGAAGAGGAAGAAGACGGAGGAATAACAGATGGCGAGCACAAGAGAAATTCTGGAGCGCATTCATAGCATTCAGGATACACAAAAAATCACCAATGCCATGTACATGATTTCTTCTACGAAATTAAAAAAAGCGAAGAAGAATCTGGAATCCACAGAACCGTACTTTTATACCTTACAAAATATGATAACCCGCATTTTGCGCCATCTGCCATTGGATGTGCATTCTCAGTTTTTTCACACAAGACCAGATAGAGTCGGAAAAGACCGTAAGAGGGGCTTGATTGTGGTCACAGGCGACAAAGGCTTGGCTGGTGCCTACAATCATAACGTTCTAAAACTGGCCTCCGAGTGGTTGGAGGAAGAGGGAGAGAATTCCCTGTTTGTGATTGGAGAGCTGGGACGACAGTATTTCTTGGGAAGAGGCATTCCGATTGACACTCATTTTCAGTATACGGCACAAGACCCCAATATGAGTCGTGCAAGGCGCATCACAGAGCAGATGATTGAGCTGTTCTGCACGAGAGGCTTGGATGAAGTTTGGATTGTCTATACACAGATGGTAAACGGAATGCAGACGGAGGCCAAACGCTACAAATTGCTGCCTCTCACCAGAGCACAGTTTGCAAAAATTCCGTTGGATGTGCACCTAGAAGAATATACCATGAAACCCTCTCCCAAAGAGGTGCTAGACCACATTATTCCGAATTATATGACAGGATTTGTCTATGGTGCTTTGGTGGAGTCCTTTTGCAGCGAGCAGAATGCCCGTATGATGGCGATGCAGGCAGCAACGGACAATGCCAATGCCATGCTGAGGGAATTATCTGTGAGTTATAACCGAATGCGTCAAGCAGCCATTACGCAGGAAATCACGGAGGTTATCAGCGGGGCAAGGGCACAAAAACAAAAAAGGAAACGAAAGGAGAGATTGCGATGAAAAAGGGAAAAATCGTTCAGGTTCAGGGGCCGGTCGTGGATGTGGCTTTTGAGGACCACAATCTTCCTTATATCAAAGATGCTCTGGTTGTCAACAATCAGGGAAAACGCTGTGTGATGGAGGTGGCACAGCATATCGGAAGCGATACCGTGCGCTGTATTATGCTTTCCTCCAGCGATGGACTTTGCAAGGATATGGAAGTGGAGCCGACCGGAAAGGGCATTGCGGTGCCGGTGGGAAAGAAAACACTGGGTCGTCTGTTCAATGTGCTTGGAGAGACCATTGATGGCGGCGAAGATTTGAAGAATGAGGAGCACTGGGTGATTCACAGAGACCCGCCCAGTTTTGAGGACCAGAGTCCAGTGGTGGAGATGCTGGAGACAGGAATTAAGGTAATTGACCTGTTGGCTCCCTATGCAAAGGGCGGAAAGATTGGTTTGTTTGGTGGTGCCGGTGTCGGAAAAACGGTGTTGATTCAGGAACTGATTCGTAACATTGCAACGGAGCATGGCGGCTATTCCATCTTTACCGGTGTCGGGGAGCGTTCTCGTGAGGGAAACGACCTTTGGACGGAGATGAAGGAGTCCGGTGTGTTGGAAAAGACAGCCTTGGTTTTTGGACAGATGAACGAATCACCGGGTGCCCGTATGCGAGTAGCGGAAACCGGACTGACCATGGCAGAGTATTTTAGAGATGAGGAACATCAGAATGTGTTGCTCTTTATTGATAATATTTTCCGTTATGTGCAGGCAGGTTCGGAGGTTTCTGCTCTGCTTGGTCGTATGCCTTCCGCCGTGGGGTATCAGCCAACCTTAGCGACGGAGATGGGCGAGTTGCAGGAGAGAATTGCTTCCACAAAAGAGGGTTCCGTTACCTCCGTACAGGCCGTTTACGTTCCGGCGGATGACTTGACGGACCCAGCTCCAGCTACCACCTTCGCCCATCTGGATGCCACCACCGTTCTTTCTAGAAAGATTGTGGAGCAAGGAATCTATCCAGCGGTGGATCCTCTGGAGTCTACCTCCCGTATCTTGGAGGAGGACGTTGTGGGAAAAGAGCACTATGAGACAGCCAGAAGAGTGCAGGAGATGCTTCAGAAATATAAGGAGCTGCAGGACATCATCGCCATTCTTGGTATGGAGGAGTTGTCTGAGGCGGATAAGCTGACGGTGAGCCGTGCCAGAAAGATTCAGCGTTTTCTGTCTCAGCCCTTCCACGTTGCGGAGACCTTTACAGGAGTGCAGGGAAAATACGTTCCGATTAAAGAAACCATCCGAGGCTTTCAGGCCATTTTGAATGGCGATATGGATGCTTATCCGGAAACCGCATTCTTTAATGTGGGTACGATTGACGATGTGATTGAGAAGGCGAAAGCGATAAAAGAGGAAGGATAACATGGCACTGTTCAGTTTAAAAATCATTGCAAGCGACCATATTTTCTATGACGGAAAGGCCAGTCTCTTGGTGATTCCGGCGATGGACGGGGAGAAGGGCATCATGGCAAATCATGAGGAGATGGTAATTGCTGTGGTGACAGGAGAACTCCGTTTCACGAAGGAAGATGGAACGAAGGAGACAGCGGCTGTGGGAAACGGTGTGGTGCAGATTGCATACAACCGTGTCACTGTGTTGGTAGATACCGCAGAGAGACCCGAGGAGATTGACGAGAGAAGAGCAAGAGAGGCCTTGGAACGTGCAGAGGAACAGCTGCGACAGAAAAATAGCATACAACAGTACAAAGTCGCACAGGCTTCCATGGCAAGAGCCTTATCCAGACTGAAAGAAAAGCAAAAATACGAGATTCACTGAGCATGTAGAACCATTCGAGACGAGGAGAGAGCGTTTCGGGTGGTTCTTTTTTGTCAAAAAAAAGGAAGAAACAAGGAAAAAAGTTTCAAAATGTGACACAAAATACCATATTATTACGTAAAAATTGACAAAAAGAAGTCATAAGAGTAAGATGAAAACAAGAGAAAGTTCAAAAAGGCAGGGAAGGGGAGGCAAAAGGATGAAAAATGTACTGGTAAAGGCACAGGAGTACCGTTCTGGGGCAAGTGCAGCGGAGAAGGAGGTGCTGTCGTTTCTCCTAACACAGCCGGAAAGGGTGTGCGATATGAGTCTGTATGAACTTTCCGCTGCTGCTTTTTCTTCGGTTTCCACCATTATGCGCCTTTGCCGCAAGCTTGGCTTTCAGGGCTATAAAGATTTTCAGAGGTCTCTCATCTACGAGATGGCACTGCGCAAACATACAGAGGCAAGTCGAGATATGAGCAGCATACAAAAAGAAGACAGTCTGGAAGAGATTGTAGAAAAGGTGATGTATAAGAACATTACCTCTTTGGAGAATACGAGAAAGATGTTGGATTTGCAGGTTTTGGAGCATTGTGTCCATCTGTTTCACTCCCAAAAGAGTATCTATCTGTTTGGAGTGGGAGCCTCTCTCTTGGTAGCGAAGGACTTGTATCTGAAATTCTTGCGAGTGGATAAGCAGTGCTATTTGTGCGATGACTTACATGCACAGTATGTATTGGCACAGAACATCCATAAAGATGGTGTAGCGGTGATGATCAGCTATTCGGGATTGACGAAAGAGATGGTCTATTGTGCCGAAAAGATCAAGCAGGCCAAAGCACCGTTGATTTTGATTTCACGTTTGGAAGATTCGCCGTTGGCTCGTCTGGCAGACTATCATCTCTGTGTGGCCTCCAGCGAATATTTGATTCGGAGTGGGGCAATGTCCTCCCGTATCACACAGCTGAGTATTGTGGATATCTTATATACAGCCTACATCAACACAAACTTAGAGTATTATGTTAAGAAAATTCAGGAAAATTCTTTACATAAGGAGAAAGCAGACGGATAAAACAGACAAAAGATAAAAGGGACGCTGTCCTGACAAAAGCAGAGAGGGGGAGCGTACAGAAGGGGGAAAAGTGGGTGGATGCGTATTTTTTAAATTTACAGACAGAAGATACAAACCAAGCGTCAAAGAACATTGATGAGCGCAGTACAGAAGAGATTTTGCGTTGTATTAACGAGGAAGACCAAAAAGTGCCTCAAATCGTAGGGGAAAGGATTCCTGAGATTACACAGGCAGTGGATGTGATATGGGAAAGAATGCAAAGAGGAGGTCGCTTGTTTTATTTCGGAGCAGGAACTTCTGGGAGATTGGGGGTTTTGGATGCTTCGGAGTGTGTACCAACCTATGGAGTGAGTCCTCAGTTGGTACAGGCCTACATTGCGGGAGGAGATGCAGCTTTGCGAACGCCAGCGGAGGGCTGTGAGGATGACGAGAAGCTGGGAGAAAGCAATGTGAGCGAACACGACGTGAGCGAGAGGGATGTGGTGGTTGGCATCAGTGCCAGTGGAAGTGCCAAGTATGTCGTGGGGGTCTTAAAAAAGGCAGAAGAACTGGGGGCTTATACGATTGCTGTTGTAAACAATAAAAACAGTCTTTTGAAGGAAGCGGCAAAACTTTGCATTGAGTTGGAAACGGGAGCAGAGGTAGTCAGTGGTTCCACTCGAATGAAGGCAGGAACCTCACAAAAGTTGGTTTTAAATATGTTAACCACAGCAACGATGATTCGTCTGGGGAAGGTGTATGACAATCTGATGGTGGATTTAAAGGCCAGCAACCGCAAGCTGGAGGAGAGAGCACAAAGGATTTTTTGTAACATTACCAAACAATCTGAAGAGATGGCGAAGTATTATCTAAAGGCAGCGGATATGGACACAAAACTAGCAGTGATGATGTGTATGTCTGGGAGGGACAGGCAAGAGGCACAGAGCTTGTTGGACAAAAATGCAGGATTCTTAAAGAAAGCATTGAGGGAGGCCAAGAGGGAGGTGAGTGCATGAGGAAAAAAATAGAGATTGCACAATTCAAAAGAGAATTGCGGCGTTCTAAGAGTATTTATCTGATGTTACTTCCAATTGTGATTTGGTTTCTCCTATTTCAGTACTGGCCTATGTTATGGCTTGCGATTTCCTTTTTTGATTATAATTTGTATCTGGGATTTTCGGGGAGTAAATTTGTAGGTTTGGAGAATTTCTCGAAGTTTTTTCATGGCATTGATTTTTGGAGATTGATTCGAAATGTTTTAAGCTTGAATCTGTATTCTTTGTTCGTGGGTTTTCCGGCTCCTATAATCTTTGCTCTGTTTCTCAACGAAATGCGCAGTCGCAAGCTCAGAAAAGTGACACAGACGGTGAGCTTTCTTCCGTATTTTATTTCCATGGTTGCTTTTGTTTCGATTGTGACCGAATTTCTATCCCCGAGAACTGGATTTTTGGCGGACATCATGAAGGCCTTGGGGAAGGACCCCATCTATTATCTGGGAGATGCCAAATATTTTCGCAGCATTATGGTATTTTCCGGCATCTGGCAGGTGACAGGTTACAATGCAATCGTCTATTTGTCGGCTCTTACAGCTTTGGATATGAATTTGTATGAGGCAGCCATGATGGATGGAGCCGGAAGATGGCAGAGACTGCGGCATATCACAATTCCAGGGATTATGCCCACCATCGTTGTGATGTTTATTCTGCGAGTAGGTACGCTGGTGAATGCTAATTTTGAAAAGATTTATCTGTTTCAAAACTCAGCTAATTTGGAAGTGTCTGAAGTCATACAAACGTGGGTGTATAAGATGGGAATGGTGAAGTACGATTACAGCATGGGAACGACAGCTGGACTTTTTAATGGTGCAACTGCTTTGGTTCTAGTAATTGCGGCCAACTGGTTAAGTAAGCGATATTCAGATTCTGCTGGAATCTGGTAGAGGGAGGAGGAGAGAGAATGCATAAAAAGATGCATACGGCGGATAACTTGTTGGAAGGATTGCTCTGTCTCATCGCTCTGTGCTTGTGTGCTGTGATTTTGTATCCCATTCTCAATATTTTGGCAATTTCTTTGAGTGGAGATGGCTATGTGTTGCGAAACGAGGTAAGACTGTTGCCAAAAGGTTTTACTTTAAAAGCGTATGGAGATGTGCTGCAAAACAAAGAGATTTTGAGAGCGTTTGCCAATTCTATTTACATCACAGCCGTTGGAGGTGTGCTAAGTGTTGTGGCTACCTTTGTCGCAGCCTATCCAATTGCTTGTTGTGAGTTCCACGGAAAGAAACTATACAATATTTTTGTGTTGATTCCAATGTGGTTTCAGGGAGGCATGATTCCAGCTTACCTCTGCATTCAGAAGTTGCATCTTTTAAACAGCTATTGGTCATTGATTCTTGCCGCTTTGATTTCTTCCTATCATGTGTTGATTCTCACCAGCTTTCTGAGAGGCATTCCCAAGGAGCTGCTGGAGTCAGCAAGAATGGATGGAGCAGGAGAGTTTCAGGTGATGCTTTGGATTGTCGCTCCACTCACGAAGGCTGCTTTTGCAACCATAGGACTCTGGGTGATTGCCGCACATTGGAATGCTTTCTTTGCACCCTTGCTGTATATCTCAGAATCTTCCAAGTATACCTTACAGCAGGTGTTGAGAGAGATTGTTCTGGAGGCAAATGCTGCAAGGCTGGATATTGGGACAGCAAGACCCGGACAGGCGAGTGTAAATTTAGCTGACCAGATTCGTTATGCCGTGTTGTTGGTATCTATGCTTAGGTCAGTTTACAAGGAACTACACGCAGACCACGAAACGGGGGCTGCTGACAA
>JAUNGR010000071.1:0-242 GCA_030524485.1 bacterium
CTACTGTCTCTTAAAGCTGGTGGAAGATTTGAGACAGGAGGGCTATGTATTTTCGATTGCAATTGATGAGAAGCTCGCTCATGTGATGGCAGGACAGACTTTCCGAGCTTTGTATGAGATGGTAGCCCAGAATATTCCCAAAAATCAGGCCTTTGACTATATGATAAGCGTCTACCGGATGCAATACATGGGATGGAACGAAAGGATAGGGGTGGTGGGTGAAACGGGAAACCGACACATGC
>JAUNGR010000071.1:252-13309 GCA_030524485.1 bacterium
CATCTTCCCAACAACCCGGCCTGTGCCGACTCGCCACGCCTCGCCCGGAGGCACGCCCGGGGAGGGAACGAAACCCCCGGGGGGGGGGTAAACGGGAAACCTCGACTGGCCGAAAGATAGCATCAGAAAATAAAAAGAGCAGTGCAGAGACATCAAAGAAGATGACCTTGCACTGCTTTTCTCACGGAGATGGAGGGATTTGAACCCTCGCACCGGAGTTACCGACCTGCCGCTTTTCGAGAGCGGTCCCTTCAGCCACTTGGGTACATCTCCAAATGTGAAAACAGAAATATCAACGCTAACAAGTATATCAATAAATTAGAAGTTCGTCAAGTTAAAGTTAGAAAAAAGTCACTTTAGCTAATATATTGAAAAGGAATGATGTGAACTACCCATCGCCTAAAGGGAATGGGTTTTCTGGCTGATTAATTATAAAAAAAGTGAGGCCTATCAAAGTGCTTTCCTTGAGGGGACAACGCCAATGTATGAGGCTTATATGCGACTAAAAAAATGATATTTCTGTGGCAGAAATGAGAGAAGAATGCTATAATCAAAAAGAAAAATGTTTTGATACAGGGAAAGGAAGAGGGATTTTTAGATGAAGACAGCAGAAGCAAAGGAAATGCTCCATTCCAAAAAAGCCGAGAGCTTTTTTGAGCAGATGTATGGCAGTCAGGCAGAAGAGAATGTTGCACGCTATGAGAGTGCAGCACAAGGTTTTGCAGCTAAGTTCGGGGAGAAGGACATGCTGCTTTTCAGCTCTTCGGGCAGAACGGAGATCAGCGGAAACCATACCGACCACAATCACGGAAAGGTTCTGGCGGGCAGCATCAATCTGGATTGCATCGGTGCAGCGGCAAAGAACGATGCGGGTGTGGTACATATTATCAGTGCGACCTATGACCAAGATTTTACGATTTCGCTGGAGGACTTAAAACCCAGTGCCAAAATGGCAGGAACCATTGATTTGACGAAGGGAATCCTCGCTGGATTTTTGGACAGAGGTTATCAGATTGGGGGCTTTGATGCCTATATCACCAGCAATGTCATCAGTGCGGCAGGAGTGAGTTCTTCTGCTTCTTATGAGATGTTGATTTGCTCCATCTTGAATGTTTTGTACAACGATGGAAAGATGGATGTGGTGGATTATGCTCACATCGGCAAATTCTCAGAAAATAAATTCTGGAATAAGCAGTCTGGCCTTTTGGACCAGATGGCTTGTGCAGTTGGTGGTCTGATTACGATTGATTTCAAGAATCCCAATGCTCCAAAGGTGGAGAAGATAGACTTTGATTTTGGAGCACAGAATCATAGTCTGATTATTGTGCAGACGGGCAAGGGACATGCAGATTTGAGTGAGGATTATTCCTCCGTTCCCAATGAGATGAAAGCGGTAGCACAATATTTTGGCAAAGAGGTGTTGGCTGAGGTAGACGAGGCGGAAGTGCTTGCCAATGTCGCTAAAATCCGCAAAAAAACAGGAGATAGAGCGATTCTTCGTGCATTGCATTTCTTTGAGGAGAATAAGAGAGTGGATGCTGAGGTTGCTGCCTTGAAAGAAAAGGACTTTGCTGCCTTTTTGGAGAACATCACAGCCTCTGGAAATTCTTCTTGGAAGTGGCTGCAGAACTGCTTTACCAATCAGGCTCCACAGGAGCAGGGCATTACGGTGACCTTAGCCTTGACGGAGCTGTTCATTCAGGAGAAGAAGAAAGGTGCTTGCCGTGTGCATGGAGGCGGTTTTGCGGGCGTGATCATGGCGATGCTGCCAAATGAGCTGGTGGATGAGTACATTGCCTATATCGAGAAGGTGACTGGAAAGGGCAGTGCCTATCGCATGATGATTCGTCCTTATGGAGCCGTTTGTGTGAGTGAGTTCTTAGCAAAATAAAGGATAGGTGCAAAGGGTGCTTCAAGCAGACTTTGGCTCAAAGAAGGGACTGCTTTGGGAGAGAAGGTGTTTGGAGCATTCTTTTGTGCCTAAAGTTACTTATAAAGGGAAAATAAAATATAATAATGCTTGTTAAGAAAAATGTAAGAAAAAAATGGAGGTAAGAAAAGGACAGATATGTTACAATAAAAACAAGAAAAATGCAGAAATTCTGCAGAATCAAGGAGGTTGTTGTATGGGAGATTTAGTGATGACAGTAAGTTTGGCGATTCTTGCAGGCCTGTTGTTGGTAATCTTGATTTTGATTATCATAGGTTACCGGAAGGCTCCGCCCGATGTTGCATATATCATATCGGGCTTGAAGAAGGAACCTAGGGTTTTGATTGGTCGTGCGGGGATTAAGATTCCCTACTTGGAGCGATTGGATAAGCTTTTGCTGCGTCAGGTGACCATTGATGTGAAGACAGAGGACTTTATTCCGACTTTGGACTTTATCAACATTAAGGTGGATGCTGTGGTGAAGGTGAGAGTCAGCACGGAGCCGGATAAGATGCGTTTGGCGATGACCAACTTCTTAAATAAGACCTCCGATGAGATTATGATGGATTTGCAGGACTCCTTACAGGGAAATATGCGTGAAATCATCGGAACCATCTCCTTGAAGGACATCAATAATAATAGAGATGAGTTTGGAAATCAGGTGCAGTCGAAGGCAAAAGTGGACATGGAGAAGTTGGGAATCGAGATTTTATCCTGCAACATCCAAAATGTCACAGATAAGAATGGTCTGATTGAAGATTTGGGTATGGACAATACCGCAAAAATCAAAAAAGATGCGAGCATTGCCAAGGCGGAGGCTGACCGAGACGTAGCCATTGCCCGTGCCAAAGCAGACAAAGCGGCGAATGATGCCCGTGTGGATGCGGAGACAGAGATTGCCAAGAGAAATAACGAGTTGGAGATTCAAAAGTCTGAGCTGAGAAAGACAGCAGACACCCGCAAGGCGGAGGCAGATGCCGCTTATGACATTCAAAGACAGGAGCAAAGAAAGACCATTGAGACGCTCACCATCAATGCGGACATTGCCAAACAGGAGAGAGAGGTTGAGCTGAAGGCCCGTGAAGCGGATGTGAAGGAGAAGTCTCTGGAGGCTGAGATTCGCAAGCAGGCAGAAGCAGAAAAGTTTGCCGCCCAGCAGCGTGCAGATGCGGAGCTGTACAAGAGACAGAAGGATGCGGAAGCCAAGAAGTTTGAGATGGAGAAGGAAGCGGAGGCAAAGAAAGCACAGGCAGATGCTGCTATGTATGCGATGAAGACAGAGGCAGAGGGAATTCGTGCTAAGGGCGAGGCGGAGGCGGCGGCCATTCAGGCGAAGGCTCTTGCTGAGGCGGAAGGTATGGAGAAGAAAGCCGAGGCTTACCAGAAGTACAACAAGGCCGCTATGGCAGAGATGATGATTCAGGTTCTTCCGGAGATTGCTGGAAAGATTGCCCAGCCGCTGTCCCAGATTGATAAGATTACAATCATCGGAGGTGGAGAGAACAGCAGCGATGGAGTTGGAGCCGTTGCTGGAAATGTGCCTGTGGTGATGGCAAAGCTATTTGAGTCCATGAAGGAAGCCACCGGTGTGGATTTGGCTGAGATTATGCGTGCGGATACCTATGACGCTAAGGTAAATCGTAAGGTGGAATTGACCGCTGGCAATGCAAAGGCGGAGGAAGTGATAAAAAATTCGGATGTAGGCGGTTTGGATGAGCTAATGTAGCAAAAGGCGGGTACGGAAAAGGAGATACAGGCTGGTGGGATGGATTGCTTTTTTCTTGACAGTCATACTTCCATGTGCTATACTGATATAAAATCAGTAATATGTATAAGAAAGGTTGTTGTATAAATGAAGTTTGACACAAATAATCATTCGGTATTCATGTTACACTATCATCTGATTATGTGCATCAAATATCGAAGGGAAGTGATGGATGAGCCTATATCAGACCGCCTAAGAGAAATATTTGATTCTATTTCTCCGAACTATAACATTACATTAGAAGAATGGAAGCATGAAAGAGACCATGTACATGTTTTGTTTCGGGGGCAACCGAATACGGAAATGAGTAAGTTTATCAATGCCTACAAATCAGCCAGCAGTCGTCTCATAAAAAAAGAGTTTCCAGACATCCGCAAATCCTTATGGAAGGAAATGTTTTGGTCACAAAGCTTTTGTTTACTTACGACGGGCACAGCTACGCTGGATACCATCCAAGCCTATATTCAAACACAGGGGGAGAAGAAGGGCAAATAAAGCAATCAAGTATCGGCTCTATCCTACCGAGGAACCGTGTGAAATATTTGCTAGAACCTTTGGCTGCTGCTGTAAGATTTGGAATTTGATGCGTCAGCCATGTATAAGGAGAAATATCCCTATTGGAAAGAAGTGGATACCCCTGCACTTGCTTGGGATAAGAGGTCATAAATAAGAGTGTGTACAATGAGGAGGAAAAAAGATGGAATTCGTATCTATCGAGAAGGAATTAAAAGAAAATACATACCCTGGTCGTGGTATTGTGCTTGGAAAAACTCCAGATGGCAGTAAGGCAGTGGCAGCCTATTTCATCATGGGTCGCAGCAACAACAGCCGCAATCGTGTATTTGTGGAGGAAGGAGAGGGAATTCGCACACAGGCCTTTGACCCTTCCAAATTGGAAGACCCGAGCCTGATTATCTATGCCCCTGTACGTGTTTTAGGTAACAAAACCATTGTGACCAATGGTGACCAGACAGATACCATCTACGAAGGGATGGACTGCCAGCTGACCTTTGAGCAGTCTTTGAGAAGCCGTGAGTTTGAGCCAGACGCTCCAAACTACACTCCCCGTATTTCTGGTATCCTGCACATCGAAAAAGGAAATTACAACTATGCAATGTCTATTTTAAAGAGCGACAACCAGAGACCGGAATCTTGCTGCCGCTATACCTTTGCTTATGAGAATCCGATAGCAGGAGAGGGACATTTTATTCACACCTACCGCTGCGATGGCAATCCCCTGCCAAGCTTTGAGGGAGAGCCGAAGAGAATTGCGGTATTGGATGATTTGGATGCCTTCACAAAGCTGCTCTGGGAGAGCTTAAATGAGGAGAATAAGGTTTCTCTCTTTGTTCGTTATATTGATATTGCTACCGGAGCGTATGAGACCCGAATTGTCAATAAGAATAGATAGCATCAGAGAGAAAAGCAAGCAGCACGATTCGTAAAGGAGAAAAAAAGAGCATGAATGAATTAGAGTTAAAATATGGTTGTAATCCAAACCAAAAACCATCCCGGATTTTTATGAAGCAGGGCAAGGAGCTTCCGCTCACCGTACTGTCCGGAAGACCCGGATACATCAACTTTTTGGATGCTTTGAATGGTTGGCAGCTGGTGAGAGAGTTAAAGAAGGCGACCGGACTTCCGGCAGCGGCTTCCTTCAAGCATGTCTCTCCAGCAGGAGCAGCAGTAGGTCTTCCGTTGACAGAGACTTTGGCAAAAATTTACTGGGTGGAAGATATGGGAGAACTCTCTCCTTTGGCGAGTGCCTATGCGAGAGCCAGAGGTGCAGACCGTATGTCCTCCTTCGGAGATTTCATTGCCTTGTCAGATACCTGTGATGTGGATACTGCAAAGCTTATTAAGCGTGAGGTGTCAGACGGTGTGATTGCACCAGCATTTGAGCCGGAGGCATTAGAAATCTTAAAGTCCAAAAAGAATGGCAACTACAATGTGATTCAGATGGATGAGAATTATGTTCCGGAACCCATTGAGAAAAAGCAGGTATATGGCATTGTCTTTGAGCAGGGACGTAACGAATTGGACATCAACGAGGGCTTGCTTGCTAATATCGTGACCGAGAACAAAGAGCTTCCAGAAGAAGCAAAGAGAGACCTGCTGATTTCTCTGATTACCTTAAAGTATACGCAGTCAAATTCTGTCTGCTATGTAAAGGACGGACAGGCCATCGGTGTTGGAGCAGGACAGCAGTCCCGTGTACATTGCACCAGACTTGCCGGACAGAAGGCGGATAACTGGTGGCTGCGTCAATCTCCACAGGTACTGTCCTTGCAGTTTGTGGATGGCATCAAGCGTGCAGACCGTGACAATGCGATTGATGTATACATCGGTGAAGAATACATGGATGTGCTTGCGGATGGTGCGTGGGAGAGAATCTTTAAGGTGAAGCCTCCCGTATTTACAGCGGAGGAAAAACGTGCTTGGCTGAACCAGATGACAGGTGTGTCTTTGGGTTCGGATGCCTTCTTCCCATTTGGCGATAATATTGAGAGAGCAAAGAAGAGCGGTGTCTGCTACATTGCGGAGCCGGGAGGTTCTGTGCGTGATGACCAAGTGATTGAGACCTGTAACAAGTATCAGATGGTGATGGCCTTCACGGGAATTCGCCTGTTCCACCACTAAAAAGGAAATAAAATGAGGTAGGAGCTGGGAAAAAATGAGAAATCATTTTTTCCCAGCTTTTCTTTGTCTTGCTTTCTTTCGAGCTTAGCGGTAAGATAATCTAAGAACGCTTTGGAGAACAAAGCATACAAAGAATACGGAGAAGGCGAGGACGAAAGAGATATGCAGGGACAAAAGAAACGCTTCTTAAGCGGAATTCAGACGGATTTTCGAGAAAACAGGGAACAGGCAAAGATTGCACTAAACATGGCTTGGCCAGCGGTTATGGAGTCTTTTTTCGTGGCTTTAGCGGGAATGATAGACTCCTTGATGGTGAGCAGCATCGGAGCCTATGCGGTGGCAGCGGTGGGACTGACAACCCAGCCGAAGTTCATCGGATTGGCGATTTTTATTGCCGTAAACGTGTCGGTCTCGGCGATTGTGGCAAGGCGTAAGGGGGAGCAGGACAGAATGGGAGCCAATCAGGTGCTTTTGATGGCTCTGGGCTTTGTGTTGCTCATGGGAACGCTCATCAGTGTGGGGATGGTTGCCTTTGCGGAGCCTATGATGCGGCTTTCTGGTTCGGGGGAGGACACGCACGAGGCAGCAGTGCTTTACTTTCGCATCATTATGGGGGGAATGATGTTTAACATTCTGTCGCTGGTCATTAATGCAGCCCAGAGAGGGGCAGGAAATACCAAGATTGCGATGCGTACCAATATAACTTCCAATGTGGTAAATATGATAGGCAACTATCTTTTAATCAATGGACATTTGGGATTTCCGGCTCTGGGCATTCAGGGAGCGGCGATTGCAACGGTATTTGGTACGGTGGTGGCCTGCTGCATGAGCTTTTGGTCGATTCTGGGACATGACAATTTCGTGAGTTTGCATTACATCTTCCATGAAAGGATAAAGCCCTCTCTGGAGGAGCTTAAGAGCATGGTAAAAATCAGCTCCAGCGTCTTTGTGGAGCAGATTTTGCTTCGTATTGGCTTTATGTCTGTTTCGATTATGGCAGCCAAGCTGGGAACACAGGCCTTTGCTGCTCATCAGGTGGGCATGAATGTGATGAGCCTATCCTTCTCCTTTGGAGATGGAATGCAGGTGGCAGCGGTGGCTTTGATTGGAAGGAGCTTGGGAGAGCAAAATCCAGAGTTGGCGAAAACCTACGGAAGGCTCTGTCGCTATATGGGAGCCTGCATTTCGGTCTGCCTGTCTATCTGTTATCTGCTCTTTGGGCGTTTCCTGTATCATCTCTACTTTACGGAGCCAGAAATCATAGCTATGGGTGTGGAGATTATGCGAGTGATGGTGGTGGTAGTTCTGCTGCAGGTCAGCCAAGTCATTTACATGGGCTGTCTGCGAGGAGCGGGAGACATTCTGTTTACGACCATGGCTTCCACGGTCAGCGTCACCTTTGTGAGACCGATTGCTTCTTATCTTTTCTGCTATGTATTGGGCATCGGACTCATCGGTATCTGGATTGGTGTGGTGTCCGACCAGCTTTGCCGTTATCTTTTGACTTCACGGCGTTTCCACTCTGGAAAGTGGACGAACATCAAAATTTAGAGACATAAAAACAGTCAGAATCATAAAACAATAGGATGGAGAAAGGATAGCCAAAAGACATGACAGACGAGAAGAGACGAGAATTGGACGAAAAACTGGTGCAGGTGCTGCCAAGTGCAAGGCAGTTTGCTCACCAGCAGCTGGAATTTTATGGTTTTGTGCATTTTACGGTGAATACCTTCACCGATAAGGAGTGGGGAGATGGAAGCGAGGCCGAGTCTGTGTTTGCTCCTTCTGCACTGGATGCAGAACAGTGGGTGAGAGTGGCGAAAGAAGGAGGCATGAGGGGCTTGATTTTGACCTGCAAGCATCACGATGGCTTCTGTCTGTGGCCGAGTGCTTACAGCACACATACGGTGGCAAATTCGCCTTACAAGGACGGAAGGGGCGATGTGGTGAGAGAACTGGCAGAGGCCTGCCAAAAAGAAGGTCTAAAATTTGGAGTCTATCTGTCTCCTTGGGACAGAAACAGTGCTCTTTATGGGCAGGGCAAGGCCTATGACGACTATTTTGTCGCACAGCTGACCGAGCTTTTGACACAGTACGGACCGGTGTTCTGTGTTTGGTTTGACGGAGCCTGCGGGGAGGGACCGAACGGAAAGCAGCAGGTGTATGATTGGGATCGCTATTATGAGACCATACGCCGCTTACAGCCAGATGCCTGCATTTCGGTGAGTGGACCGGATATCCGTTGGTGTGGAAATGAGGCAGGGGACACCCGAGAGAGTGAATGGAGCGTGGTTCCAGCCGCCCTCTTTGACCAGAGAAAGATTACGGAGAACAGCCAGCAGGCGGATACGGCAGCGTTTCGGGAAAAAAAGATAGCCGACAGCGACAGAGATTTGGGCAGTCGTGCGGTGATGGCTCGGGCGGACAGTAGGCCCATCTGGTATCCGGCTGAGGTCAACACTTCCATTCGTCCGGGGTGGTTTTATCACAGGGAGGAGGACGATAAGGTGAAGTCCCTTGAGGAACTGAAATCGGTATATCTGCGGGCTGTGGGCGGAAATGCTACCTTTCTTTTAAATCTGCCGCCAGATATCAGAGGACGATTCTGTGAGAAGGACGAGGAGAGACTGCGGGAATTGGGAGCATGGATTGCTAGCACCTTTGACCGAAAGAAAAATCTGGCTCTGTTTAGCGAATGGGAAGTTTCTGCTGAAAATGTGGGAAAAGGGGAACTTTCAGAGGCTCTGTTTGACGATTCCTGTGACACTTGGTATGAGCCGAGGAAAGCGGAGAATGCGTTAGAGCAGGCAGCAGAGGAAAGTATGAAAATGAGACTGCTGCTGAGCTGGAAGGAGGCACAGGAAGTGCGTTATCTGGTTCTGAAGGAGAACATTCGGGATAGGAGTCAGAGAATCGAGCGTTTTCGGATTTTGGCAGAGATGGATGGCCAAAGGAAGGAAATCGCTGCAGGCACAACCGTGGGCTACCAAAAGATAGTCGATTTGCCCAAGGGTTGTAGGACGCAGCGATTGGAAGTGCTAGTCTTGGATTCCAGAATGGCTCCCACCCTGTCCTATGTGGGAGTCTTTGGCGAATCCGAAGGTGTGCCTTGCTCAGAAGCTTCGAGATAGGGAATCGTAAGGATGACGCAGTTTCTAAAGTAGGGCACGCTGCTGAAGGAAATGCGGCAGTCTGGGCCGTAAGCGGCACGCAGCCTCTTGTAGATGTTGCTCAGACCAAAGTGTCGTCTGCCGTCTGGCAGCTCGTCGGTGAGACAGGCCTCTGCCTTGGTGAGGTCTATGCCGGAGCCATTGTCTGCGACTTCGATGCGGATGAAGCTTTTTGCAGTCGCTGCGTCTTCTGTGAGTGTGATGGAGATGGAAATCTCCGGAGGAGTCAGGGGATTGTTTAACAGGTTTTGAGAAAAACCATGCTTGATGCTGTTCTCGGCCAGAGGTTGAAGCAACATCTTTAGGATGAAATAGGACTCCAGTTTGGGTGCAATCTGACAGGAAAAGCGGATTCCAGAGGAAGAATGCCGGTTCATAATCTGCATATAAGCAGTGACATGGGCGATTTCCTTGGAGAAGGGAATCTGCGAATCTCCGGAACTTAGGGTGATGCGCAGGTACTGTCCTAGGCTTTCTAACATAGCGGCAGCGGTCTGGCTGTGCTGGTTTAGGACCTGAAAATGAATGCATTCCAGTGTGTTGTAGAGAAAGTGCGGGTTAATCTGTTCGGAGAGCATCTGAATCTCCGCCTGCGCTTTCTTTTTTTCTTCGTCTTTTATTTGTTCAATCTGCAGTTGAATCGTATCGTACATGGAATTGAGCTGTTCTCCGAGCAATCCCACCTCATCCTGATAGGGAAAGGCTGTTTTTTCGTGGTAAGCATTGTGGTTGATTTTTGCGATGATGTCCGTCAAAGCAGAGATGGGCTTGGTCAAAAGGTTGGAAATCACAAAGGAGAGCAGCACCGCCAGCAGCATTCCGATGCCCCAAGTCTCCAACATAAAGAAACGGATGGGATTTAGGGTGGCGGATAGAGCTTCTTTCTGAATCACATGTACCACCTTCAAATCACAAAAATTCAGCATCGTTTGAGAGACATAATATTGTCGTCCGTGGATGGACAGAGGCGTGTTGGAGAAAACATCGTGGGAAGCCGAAAATTCTGTGAGAGCAGAGTCAAACATATCGGAATAAAGGGAGCTATCCAGACTGAGAGGATAGCCATTTTTATCCGCAAGGTAGATACAGTGCGTGTACAAGGTGGAAAAATGGTCAAAATAGCTCTGTAGGTTATCCGCATTCAGCAGCAAAAGAAAGCGTACTTTGGGACGGCCTTGGATGTCACCGTAGCGAATCATAGAATTTTCGCCATAACCGACGCTGGAAACTGGAAATACCACTGGTATGGTGTAGCCTCTCTGAATCATGGCATTCATACGCATGGGAAGAACCGTGATGTCTGCGTACTGCCAAATGTCCTCCGGAAAGAGCACGGCTGGATTTTTGGAAAGACCTAACACCACCTCCTCGAAAAAAGTTCCGTCGGAGCCGTACAGAATAGCGGTGGACACCAGAGGATTGCTCTTTCTGAGCGAACTTAGGGCAGCATCCGCAGCGGCGTAGTACTCCATGAAAGGAGATGCCTTTTGGTAGATGATGTTGGTGGTGATGGTGGAGAGAGGCTCATTAATCAAAGCATTTGCTGTGTTGAGCGTCAGGGTATCAAACTGAGCGGATAGGGTGGAAGTCAGCATCCGCATGGAGTCCTCAGACTTGCTGAGGGCCTCCCTGCGGTTTTGTTGGTAAAAAAAGTGGTAGGAGAGCAGGTAAAGAAGCAGAACGCAGAAGGTTGTGATGCTCACCATACCATATAGGATTTTGTGACGCAATTTCAGATTTAGAAACCATAGTCTTAGGCTTGAAAAGCAAAATCTCAGCTTTTTCACAGAAAAGTCCTCCTGTTTTTAAGACACTTCGGTCGGATTGTATTTTTTTTGATAATCTGAGGGTGTAAAACCGGTGCGTAGCTTGAAGGCTCGGCTGAAGGAGCGATAGTCCTCATAGCCCAAAAGAATGGCAAGTTCTTTGGCACTATGCTCCAAACGCTTGAGCTGCTCCTGTGCATAAGAAATTTTCAAATCCAGAATATAATCCCGAAAATTCAGCTGAGTTTTATTCTTAAAATAGGTACTGAAATAGCTTTTGCTCAGACCAACGTGATTGCAGATGTCATCCATATGGATTTTCCCCAAAATATTGTCCTGAATGTAGGAGATGGCCTTCTCAATCAGGGGGTCATTGCGGGTGAGGCGATTGATTTGCAATTCATGGAGAAAAGCATTTAGGGTTTCGTACATCCACGCCCGAATGTCCGCAATGGAGCCGAAGTTTTGGAGAGCCAAATAGGAATCTCCACTGTAGCTGGCAGGCGGTTTTCCCAGATACTGTGTCAGCGAATTTTTGAGGGTCAGAATCAAATAGTTACACATGCTGTACAGGTAGCTGGGAGGTGGCGTGGAGATGTAGTGCAGGCTGGAAAAATAGTCATCCAGTTCACGGCAGAGGGAACTTTCATCTCCCTGCAAGATGCTGTCCAAAATCTTGGCATCCGAAGGCAGAGCCGCAGGGGGTGCGGGAAGGTCTAAAATCGAGGCTTCAATGACAGGCCCCAGATTCGGATAAATGTGGAAGGACAGTGCCTGCAAGGCACTCTGGTAGGAAGGAGCCAAGGTCAAAAGGTTTTCGGCGGGTCTTCCGATGGAAGCAAATAGGGTAAGATGCAGACTTTGCTGCATCTGTAAGATAAAGTCTTCCAAGAAGGTCTTAAGAGCCAGCAAGGAGCTGTCTGCATTCGGCAGATTGCTTAAAAGCAGCAGGGAGTCCGGAGTCTGGGTGACTATCTGTGGCAGATGCTGCAGCTTTTGTTCCAAGTGCTGTTCCAAGGATTCCCGCAGCAGAGCCAACTTGTGAGGATTGTCCTCGCTGTCCTCCGCCTCATTCAGGGGGTGAAAGAGTTGAAGCAAACCGATGACGCAAAGCTCATTTTTAAGAGGGAGGGCATAGTCTGAGAGGATGGAGGAAAGCTCAGTCTCAGAAATTTCTCCCCGCAACAGCTCCGGAATCAGTTGGTTCTTGCGGATGGAAATATGAGCCTTACGCAAATCCTTCAAGGTGGAAAGCTCCTCGGTGCGGGACTGGCGTTTGCTCAGGATTTCAGAGCGCAGTCTTCCCAAGATATCAGATAGCTCACTGAGGGAAATCGGTTTTAGCAGGTAGTCCCGCACACCGTAACGGATGGCCTGTTGGGCATACTGAAAGTCGTCATAGCCGCTCAAAATGACAAAATAGCAGTCGTGTCCCTCCTCTCTGGCACGGCAAATCAAATCCAAACCGCTGACGGTGGGCATCTGAATGTCTGTGATAACAATATCTGGCTCGTACCAGCGTATCATTTCCAGAGCCTCGGTTCCGTTGCAGGCTGTGCCAATCAGGGAAATACCGAATTGTTCGTAGGGGATTTTGCTGCGAAGACCGGAACGGATGGCAGCCTCGTCATCCACCAGCAAAAGGCTTAAATCATTGGGTTGTATCATAGGTGTAAAAACACCTCCTTTTCCGTAGAGTTGTATAGGTAAGTGTGAAGCGTTTGTTTGTTTTTTCATAAAGTATAACATTGAAAAAAAAGAAATGCAAACGGGCAGAGAGGACAGT
>JAUNGR010000072.1 GCA_030524485.1 bacterium
AGAGCAGCTGATTTGTAATCAGCAGGTTATCGGTTCGAGTCCGATCATCGGCTTTGTGTTTATGAAGCACATTAAAATTTCATATGGATGGTTTCCCGAGTGGCCAAAGGGGACAGACTGTAAATCTGCTGCGATTCGCTTCGGTGGTTCGAATCCACCACCATCCATTTAGTAACAAAAAATAAAATCAATAGCGCGGGGTGGAGCAGTCTGGAAGCTCGTCGGGCTCATAACCCGAAGGTCGTAGGTTCAAATCCTGCCCCCGCAATTTTTATGCCCAGATAGCTCAGTTGGTAGAGCAGAGGACTGAAAATCCTCGTGTCGTTGGTTCGATTCCGACTTTGGGCATTTCCTTTTTTAAAAAGGGAAATGGGATACTAGCTCAGGTGGTAGAGCACTTGACTTTTAATCAAGTTGTCCGGGGTTCGAGTCCCCGGTGTCTCATGTAAAAGTAAGCTGTAGAAAACTTTTAAATAAGGTTTCTGCAGCTTTTTGTATTTTATGCTAGAAGGAGGATAGTGCGAGGGAGGATGGACAGAGAGAACAAAGGACTTTATTGGCAGTTGCGAGAGTATGTGAGTACGGATGCCTATCCTTTGCATATGCCAGGACATAAACGAAGAGAAGATATGTTTCCTATGAGGGAGTTCACAAATCCGTATGCCGTGGACATCACAGAGATAGAGGGTTTTGATAATCTTCACCATGCAACGGGGATTTTACGGGATTGTATGGAGCATGCGGCTTTGGTCTATGGAACGAGACGCAGCTATTTTTTGGTGAATGGAAGCAGTGCAGGTATCTTAGCGGCTGTCTCTGCCTCTGTTCCTCCAAATGCTTCTATCTGTATGGCGAGAAATTGTCATAAGGCTGCTTATCACAGCGTTTTCCTCAGAAATCTGGATGTGGAATATAGTTATCCACAAATTTGTGAGGATTTGGGGATACAGGGCGGCATATCACCGGAAACTGTGGATAACTCTCTCCAAAAAATGTTGGAAGAGGGAAGAAAGCCCAAGGCAGTGCTTGTGGTCTCCCCGACCTACGATGGAATGGTATCGGATATTGCTGAGATTGCAAGAGTGGTGCACCGTTACGGTAGTCTTTTGCTGGTGGATGAGGCACATGGAGCACATTTTCCGTTTTCGGATCGCTTTCCTAGGTCGGCCATCTCTCAGGGAGCGGACATCGTGATTCAGAGTGTGCATAAGACCTTGCCTTGTATGACCCAGACGGCTCTGCTCCATGTGTGCAGCGAGCGGGTAGATCTGGAACGTTTGGAATTCTTTTTGCAGATATATCAGAGTTCGAGTCCTTCTTATGTTTTGTTGTCTTCGATTGACGAGGGAATCCGCTATATGGAGCGGTTTGGAAGACGTAGTCTGGAAGAATTGAATCAAAAATTGGAAAAATTTTACAGTTCTGTGAGAGATTTGAAACATTTACAGGTGATTGGTGCAGAATGGAAGGGAAAGTGTGCTATCATAGAGAGGGATCTCTCAAAAATTCTGATTTTTACCGGAAAAAGTGGACGGACAGGGAGCTGGCTGGCGGACAGGCTGCGTAGGGACTATCAGCTGGAAGTGGAGATGGAACAGGAGCAGTATGTGTTGGCTTTTATGACTCTCATGGACACAGAGGAAGGTTTTTCGAGATTGGAGAGGGCTTTGAAGGCCTTGGATGCCGAGTTGGATGACACGGAAGATGTATTTGGGGAGAGAGGGCAGTGTAGTTATGAGAACAATCCCATCTGTTTGCGTGTGCAGGAAGCTGTATATGCAAATAAGAAACGAGTGACTTGGGCGGAGGCTGAGGATGGCATTTGTGCGGAGTTTGTCTATGTCTATCCGCCGGGGATTCCGATTTTGGTGCCAGGGGAGAGGATTCTTCCTGTGGTGGCAGCACAGATAGCAAGGATGAAAGAGAGGGGCTTACGGCTCGAGGGAATGTCCGATAAGAGCGGAGAGAGCATAGAGATTGTGTGTGAGGAGTAGAGATGGGAAAGATTTTTTATGTTATGGGAAAGAGTGCGTCCGGTAAGGATACCATTTATAAAGAATTGAGAAAACAATGTCCCTCTTTGGGAACGGTGACCTTGTATACCACCAGACCGATGCGGGAGGGAGAAGCCAATGGGGAGGAATATTTTTTTGTAAGCCCAAAGGAACTGGAGGCATGGAGAGCCGCTGGAAAGGTGATTGAGGAGAGAACCTATCAGACCATTCATGGACCTTGGACGTATTTTACAGTGGAAGACGGACAGATTTGTCTGAAGGAGAGAGATTATCTGATGATAGGGGTGTTGGACTCTTACCGGAAGATGAGGGACTATTTTGGAGAGAAGGTGGTGCTGCCTCTTTACATTGAGGTGGAGGATGGCATACGGCTGGAGAGGGCGATTCAGAGGGAAAAAAGGCAGAAACAGCCAAGGTATCGGGAGCTTTGCAGACGTTTTTTGGCAGACGAGGAAGACTTTTCAGAGGAAAATCTAAAAAAGTACGGAATTGAGAAGAGATATGTAAACGGGGAGCTGGAACGGTGTATAGAGGAGATTCGAGGGGATTATCGGGAGCTTGCCGCAGTGCATGAGAAATAGGCGTGGAACATCCGGAAAATATGTGTTATACTGAATGCAGCTGAAAAGAGCAATAAGAGAGGGCGTAAGAACCGTTGTACGAGTAAGCAGCGATGAAATAAAAGGAAGAAAGATAGGGAGGGTGCTGGATGGCAGGATTCCGTGAGATTATTGGGCATGAACAGATTATTACGAATATGAAGCAGGCGATTCGCTTTGATAAGGTATCTCATGCATATATCTTATCGGGGGAAGAGCGAATGGGAAAGAGGATGTTAGCGGACGCATTTGCGATGACGCTGCTCTGTGAAAAGGGCGGGGTGGAACCCTGTATGGAGTGCCATTCGTGCAAACAATTTCTGTCTGGCAATCATCCGGATGTGGTATATGTGAGTCACGAAAAGCCTAACAGCATCGGTGTCGAGGAGATTCGTCAGCAGGTGAACGATGACATTCGGATTCGACCTTACAGCAGTCCTTATAAGGTCTATATTATGGAGGAAGCAGAGCTTATGACGGAATCCGCTCAGAATGCTTTGTTAAAAACGATAGAGGAACCGCCATCCTATGCCGTGCTTTGCTTGCTGACCGCCAACGAAAAGCGTCTGCTCTCCACGATTTTATCCAGATGTGTCAAGTTTTCGCTGAGACCGCTGCCAGATGAGAAGATTCGGGAGTTTTTGGCGGTACACTATGGAGTAGAGGGGGAAGCAGCCGATCTCTATGTGGGGTTTGCCAGAGGCAATCTGGGGAAGGCCATGCATCTGGTGGAGTCTGAGGATTTTAGGCAGCTGTACGATGAGGTGCTGCATGTTCTGCGGCATCAGCAGGAGATGAATCTTTCTGAACTCCTAGATGCCATCCGAAAGATGACGGAGGACAAACTAAATTTGGATGATATCTTGGATTTCATGCAGATTTGGTATCGGGATATTTTGATGTTTAAGGTGACAAAGGATGCAAATCTTTTGATATTTAAGGAAGAGACTGCCACGATTCGAGAGGTGGTAGCGACCAGCTCCTACGAGGGAGTGGAGAAAATTTTAGAGGCATTGGATAGGGCAAGAGCGAGAATCCGTGCCAATGTAAATCAGGAATTAGCGATGGAACTGCTCTTGCTGGTGATAAAGGAGAATTCAAAATGAGAGTAATTGGCATCCGTTTTCGGACGGCGGGAAAAATCTATTATTTTGACCCGTCCGATAGAGAAATTAAGACCGGAGACCATGTGATAGTGGAGACGGCAAGGGGAATCGAATACGGCTGCGTGGTCTTGGGACCTCGTGAGGTAGAGGAGGATAAGGTAGTACAGCCTTTGAAGCCGGTGATTCGTATGGCGACTGCGGAAGACGAGGAGATCGAGAGAAAGAACAAGGAAAAGGAGAAAGAGGCCTTTCGGATTTGTCTGGAGAAGATAAAGAAACATAACTTACAGATGAAGCTCATTGATGTGGAATATACCTTTGATAACAATAAGGTTCTCTTTTATTTCACGGCAGACGGACGGGTGGATTTTAGAGAGCTGGTCAAAGATTTGGCAGCGGTATTTAAGACGAGAATCGAGCTGCGGCAGATTGGGGTTCGGGATGAGACTAAAATTATGGGAGGAATCGGCATTTGTGGCCGTCCTCTCTGCTGCCATTCGTATTTGTCGGAATTCATACCCGTTTCGATTAAGATGGCGAAGGAGCAAAACCTGTCTTTGAATCCGACTAAGATTTCGGGAGTCTGCGGTCGTCTGATGTGCTGTCTGAAGTATGAGGAGGACACGTATGAGGAGTTAAACAACCATCTTCCGAACATTGGGGATTTTGTCACAACCGATGATGGATTAAAGGGAGAGGTGTCCAGCGTCAATGTCCTGCGTCAGCTGGTGAAGGTGATTGTGGTGGTGAATAAGGATGAGAAGGAGATTCGAGAGTATAAGGTAACTCAGCTTCGATTCAAGCCTCGCCGCCGCAAAGGAAAAGAGCAGGAGAAAGCGATGGATTCGGAATTAAAGCAACTGGAGGCTTTGGAGAAAAGGGAAGGAAAGTCAAAGTTAGATGCCAACTGAGAGAACGGAAATAAAAGAAGATGAGAGAGTGGACGATTTGCAGCGTAACAACTTGAAAATCATCCAAAAGACGAAGGGATTTTGTTTTGGCATGGATGCGGTGCTGCTCTCCGGCTTTGCTGTGGTGAAGCCGGAGGAGACTCTGCTGGATTTGGGAACTGGAACGGGAATCATTCCCATTTTGTTGTCCGCAAAGACGGAGGGAAAGAAATTTATTGGTCTGGAAATTCAGGAGGAAGTAGCGGACATGGCTGCACGGAGCGTGCGGATGAATCAAATCGAGGACAGAGTGCATATCATAAAAGGGGATATCAAGGAAGCAGACCAGATTTTTGGCCGTGCTTCTTTTGATGTGGTCACGTCCAATCCGCCTTATATGAACGATGCACATGGCTTGAAAAATCCCAATCTGCCAAAAGCGATTGCCAGACATGAGCTTTTGTGTACCTTGGAGGATGTGGTGCGCACGGCGGCAACGCTGCTAAAGACCGGAGGTCGTTTTTATATGGTTCATCGGCCACATCGGCTGAATGAGATTTTGCAGGTGTTGACTGCCTATAAGTTGGAGCCAAAGCGTATCAAGATGGTGCATCCCTATGCAGACAGGGAGGCAAATATGGTACTGATTGAGTCGGTGAGGGGTGGAAAACCTATGGTGAAGGTGGAGGCTCCCATCATTGTGTATCAGCAAGAAGGTCGCTACAGCGATGAAATTTATGAAATATACGGATATTAGAGGGGATGACAGCGAAGCGGCTGTGTGAGTGGAAGGCTGACAGGGCGAAAGGAAGGAGAGAGGGATATGGCAGGGAAGTTATACCTTTGTGCAACACCAATCGGAAATCTGGAGGATATTACCCTTCGGGTGCTGCGAACGCTGCGGGAGGTGGATTTGATTGCAGCCGAAGATACCAGAAACAGCATCAAGTTGTTGAATCATTTTGAGATAAAGACTCCCATGACGAGTTACCATGAGTTTAATAAGGTGGAAAAGGCACGTTATTTGGTGGAAAAAATGCTCACGGAGGGGATACAGCTTGCCCTGATTACGGATGCGGGAACACCCGCCATCTCAGACCCAGGGGAGGAGTTGGTGCGGCAGTGCTACGAGGCGGGGGTGGAGGTGACTTCTCTGCCTGGGCCGGCAGCCTGTGTGACGGCCCTCACTCTTTCAGGGCTTCCCACCCGCCGTTTCTGCTTTGAGGCATTTTTGCCCGCTGACAAGAAGGAGAGACAGGAGATTTTGCAGGAGCTTGTGGGGGAGACAAGAACGATCCTTCTGTATGAGGCACCACACCGCCTGCTTCGGACGCTGGAGGAGCTGTATGAGACGTTGGGCAATCGGCGGATGACACTTTGCCGAGAGCTGACCAAGCACTATGAGACGGCTTTTCTCACGACTTTGGAGGAGGCCATAGAACATTTTCAAACGGTAGAGCCAAAGGGCGAGTGTGTGCTGGTGCTGGAGGGGAAGAGCCGGGAAGAGCTTCGCAAGGAAAAAGCAAAGCAGTGGGAGAGCATGAGTCTTTTGGAGCATATGGAGCTTTATGAGGCTCAGGGCATGGAACATAAGGCAGCGATGAAGGCCGTGGCAAAGGATAGGAACATCAGTAAAAGAGAGGTGTATCAGGCCTTGCTTTTGCAGCAGGAAAAGAATTAAGAGAGCTGTAATAAAAAGTTTATTGAAAAATGTGTAGGAATCCGATAACATGAGAATACCAAGGTACAAAGGTCAAAAAATCCGATGCAGGCTAGTGGGCAAGAGGATTTTTGAATGGAGTATCCTATTGGACATCAAACGAGCACGAAGATTGGGAGGCTTAAAAATGAACAGAATTGTAAAAACCATGATGCTGGCAGCGGCCATCTGTCTGTTGGGCACAAATCTGGCGGTACCGAAGGTATTTGCCGATACGGTGCAGAACGAGGCGGCGGCAATTTCGGCGAAGGGCAGCATTTCAAACTGCGTCATTACGGCGGATAAGCAGAAGGTGCAGATTGATTTTTCCAGCACAGGCTCCAAGGAAGGAACGGATGGTAAGGTATATCTGTTGGAGCTGCAGCCTTATGAGGATTCCCTAGGAAAGCGAACGGATTATTTGGCGGCGAAGGACATAGGGGAGACGGCATCCATTCAAATTCCGTTTGATTACAGCTCAAATAAAGACCGTCTGTATAATAAGTTTGTGCTGGCGGTTTGGGATGGACAGAAGTATGTTATGGTAAGCAGCTTCCGCTACATTTCCAATCTGGAAATCGTGGCGGCAAATCAGAAGGCCTTTAAGGAACCCTTGACCAAAAAGGGGCTGAACATTGAGTTGGATATGCTCAAGGATGCCTTTACGCTGGGGGTGAAACATGCCTCCACCAACATTGCCTTCTCCCAGATTATGGGTACCGGTATTGAGTATGAGTACAATGGCAAGACGTATCATTTTAATAAGGCGATTGTGGACGACTATGATAAGACGATCAATGCCTTATCCAGTAAGGACATCAGTGTCACGGTGATTCTCCTAAACGACTGGAATCCGGCGACTCCCAATCTGGTGCATTCGGGGGTGCAGAAGACAAATAATGTATTTTATTACATGTTCAACGCTGCCACAAAAGAGGGCTATGAACAGACAAGAGCCATCATGTCCTTCCTTGCCGAGCATTACAACGGGGACAATCCGGATGCGGGCAAGGTTTCCAACTGGGTGATTGGCAATGAGATTAACAACCAACAGTGGAACTACATCGGTGCCATGGATGTGGATTCCTATGTGCGTGAGTACCAGAGAGCCTTCCGTGTCATGTACACGGCCATCAAGAGCGTGAGTGCGAATGACAGAGTGTACTTTTCTCTGGATTATTATTGGAATGACCCCGCAAACAAGAATAACAAAACCCGTTATGGCGGCAAGGAGATTGTAGATACCTTCAACAATCTGGTGCTGCAGGAGGGACAGATGGATTGGGGTTTGGCTTATCATCCGTATCCGATTCCGATGACGGAGCCGGAGTTCTGGGACGATGCCAACACCGGTTTGATTACGAGCGATGCCACTTCTCCGGTGATTAATTTCGCAAATCTGTCTGTTTTGACCGATTATTTCTGTCAGGATGCCATGAAAAATGCAGCAGGGAAGGTACGTCACATTATCTTGACGGAGGAGGGATTTACCTCCAAGAGTCCGACAAGGGGAGATGTGGAGGATTTGCAGGCAGCGGCGATTGCCTACTCTTATTATCTGGTGGACAGCAATCCCTACATAGATGCCTATATTTTGAGCCGTCAGGTGGATGCCCCTTCGGATGCACAGTCTTATCTGTACTTTGGTCTGTGGTACAGCGACATGAATCAAAAAGACCGCATTGTAGCAACCACCCAGAAACGGAGCTGGCGTGTGTTCCTGAACGTAGATAACAAGAGATACACTTTGGACAATACAGCCTTTGCAAAAGAAATTTTGGGAATTGAGAAATGGTCTGACATCATTCCGAACTTCCGCTGGAGGTCTTTGGAGAAGTAGAGACAGAAGAAAAGAGAGAGGCCCCTGTGATATCGAATGGCGATACCACAGAGGTCTCTCTTCCTTCATTCAGTGACGGATAAACCAGCAATCTTGGCCATCTCCACAATTGAGTGTTTGGATACTGTCTTTCCTTCGTATTCAATCAGATCTTCTGTTCCTCCTGTAAAAATATCTCCGGACTCACATTTGCGAAGGATGATATGGTCGTCCTCTACAAAAATTTCAAGCTCATCTTTTGGGTCAAGGCTTAAACTTCTGCGAAGCTCGATTGGAAGAGTGATGCGGCCCAATTCGTCAAGTTTGCGAACAACTCCGGTTGTCTTCAATCTGCTTACCCCCTTGCGTATAAATCTCTTCAAGCTAAAAATATCATAGCTGGGAATTAGTGTCAAGACTAACCAGAATTTTCGTTGTAGATTCTACTTTTTTTTTGAATTCACGGTGTTTTAAGGGGGAATTTTAGAGGATTTTTGTGTAAATTTTATGATAGAGGGAAGGTCCTTGTACGAGGCAATCCGGTGACATAAACTTCGATGCAAACTGGCAGAAATCGACAGGGAAGTCGATATTTGCTATAAAAAGGACTTGACATTAACAAAAAGCGTGCTAAAATAATTTGAGAATCAAAATATTTGAAAAGCATAATATATAGCAGAAACACTTTGTGCAAGGCAATCGGGTATCGTAGAGGTCAAAGACCTTTTGACCCAACATCATAATCGTTTAGGGATAAGAGAAGAGCATGACAGCAAGAATAGTAGGAACCGGCTCCTATGTGCCGGAACAGATGGTAACAAATGAAGAGTTGTCTCAGATTGTAGAGACGAATGACGAATGGATACAGACGAGAACCGGCATTCGCAGCCGTCACATAGCGACAGACAGGGGAACCAGCGAGATTGCAGCCGAAGCGGCGAGAAGAGCTTTGGAAGACTCTGGGATTCCTGCGGAGGAGATTGATGTGATTCTTGTTGCGACTTCCACGCCGGAAAAGCACTTCCCTTCCTGTGCCTGCGAGGTACAGGCGGAGTTGGGAGCCAGTCGGGCAGCCGCCTTCGACATCAGTGCAGCCTGCTCCGGTTTTGTGTTTGCCCTGAATGTCATGTATGCTTTTGTGAAGGCTGGCGTGTATCGCACGGGTCTTGTGATTGGAGCGGATGTGCTCAGTAAGATTACGGACTGGAGCGATAGAGGAACCTGTGTGTTGTTTGGTGACGGAGCGGGGGCAGCGGTGTTGAGAGCCGATGAACTTGGCATTCGGCACTCGGTGCTGGGGGCGGATGGCAGCAAAAAGGATGTGCTATCCTGTCTGAGCAGAAGCAACGGCAATGTTTGGATGAACAAGGCACCGGAAATGGGCTATATGACGATGGACGGACAGGAAGTGTTTAAGTTTGCAGTGAAGAAGGTTCCGGAGTGCATCCGCCAGCTCTTGCAGGAGAGTGGCGTGAGAGAGGACGAAATTCGTTATTTTATTTTGCATCAGGCCAATGTGCGAATCCTAGATTCGGTGGCAAAGAGGCTCAAACAGCCGCTAGAAAAATTTCCCGTCAATATGGACCGTTATGGCAATACCTCAGGAGCGTCCATTCCGCTGCTCTTGGATGAGTGTAACCGCAAGGGAATGCTTCAAAAGGGAGATAAGCTGGTCCTAGCCGGTTTTGGGGCGGGATTGACTTGGGGAGCGGTGCTTCTGGAGTGGTAGTCAAGGATTCTTCAAACAAAGCAGCAGCTGGTTTGAGGTTCTGATAAGTAAGAAAAAAGAAAAGGAGAAAAAAATATGTTAGAGAAGATGAAAGAGTTAATCGCAGAGCAGTTAGGGGTTGAGGAGGATAGCATTACAGAGGCTTCTTCTTTTAAGGACGATTTGGGTGCCGATTCTTTGGACCTGTTTGAACTGGTGATGGGATTGGAGGATGCTTACTCCGTAGAGATTCCAGCAGAGGATTTGGAGAAGATGGCAACCGTAGGAGATGTGATGAACTACCTGAAGGATAAGGGCGTAGAGGCCTAAGCTTTCCGAAAGAAGCGAGAAAAGCAAACAGAGATAGAAGAGTTAGAAAAGATTTGAGGAAACAGAGGGAGAGGCAGCGATGAAAACAAGGATAACAGAACTTCTGGGAATTCAGTATCCGATTATTCAAGGCGGTATGGCTTGGGTGGCAGAGCACAATCTTGCGGCAGCGGTGTCCAATGCCGGAGGTTTGGGACTGATTGGCGGAGCCAATGCACCTGCAGAGGTGGTTCGGGATGAGATTCGCAAGGCGAAAGAGTTGACGGACAAGCCCATCGGTGTGAATGTGATGCTTTTGAGTCCATATGCCGAGGAAGTGGCGAAGGTAGTTGTGGAAGAGGGCATTAAGGTAGTGACAACCGGAGCCGGAAATCCGGAGAAATATATGGATATGTGGAAGGCTGCTGGAATTAAGGTGATTCCAGTGGTAGCATCTGTGGCTCTGGCTAAGAGAATGGAGCGTTATGGAGCGGATGCAGTGGTCGCAGAAGGAATGGAATCCGGCGGACATATCGGAGAACAGACTACCATGACTTTGGTGCCGCAGGTTGTGGATGCGGTGGAGATTCCGGTCATTGCAGCAGGAGGCATCGGAGATGGCAGAGGCATTGCGGCAGCGTTTATGCTGGGAGCAGAGGCGGTACAGATAGGAACCCGTTTTGTCGTTGCCAAGGAATCCATCGTGCACGAAGCCTACAAGGAGAGAATCTTAAAGGCGAAGGACATCGATTCCGCAGTGACAGGTATTTCTCATGGACATCCGATTCGCTGCTTAAGAAACCAGATGACCAGAGAGTATCTGCGCAAGGAAAAAGAGGGTGCAAGCTTTGAGGAGCTGGAGTATATGACTCTGGGAGCCTTGAGAAAGGCCGTGCAGGAAGGCGATGTGAAGAACGGCACCGTGATGGCGGGACAGATAGCCGGACTGATTCACAAGGAACAAACCTGCAAGGAAATGATAGAAGAGATGATGGCTGAGGCAAAGGAAAAGATGCACTGGCTGTAAAAGAAAGTTGGGCAGAGAAGCGGCGGACAGCTGAGGAAGAGAAAACAGGATGGATGAAGAGGAGAGGTTTGCGATGAGTAAGATTGCATTTATATTTCCGGGCCAAGGAGCCCAGTACTGCGGAATGGGACAGGATTTTTATGAGAATTCTCAAACAGCGAGAGAACTTTTTGACCAAGCATCCGAAATTCTTGGATTTTCTGTTCCCGAACTCTGCTTTGAGAAGAATGATAGATTAGACATCACAGAGTACACGCAGGTGGCGATGGTGACAACCAGTCTTGCCATGCTGCGGGTGCTGAAAGAAAGAGGCATTGCAGCAGATGCAACCGCTGGACTGAGCTTGGGAGAGTACTGTGCCATAGTGGCGGCTGGAGCCATGCAGGAGGAAGATGCCATTCGGACGGTGAGACAGAGAGGCATTTTGATGCAGCAGGCAGTGCCGGTAGGCCTAGGCTCAATGGCGGCAGTGTTAGCGATGGATGCCGCAACGATAGAGGCAGTGATTGCACCGATAGAGGGCGTGCAGATTGCAAATTATAACTGTCCAGGACAGATAGTGATTTCTGGAAAGAAGGAAGCGGTGGAGTTGGCCTCAGAGAAGTTGAAAGAGGCAGGGGCAAAGAGAGTGATTGCCTTAAATGTCAGCGGTCCCTTCCATTCGGCTATGCTCACGGAGGCAGGAGAGGCACTGAGAGGCGTTTTGGAGGAAGTGGCAGTAAGCACTCCTAAGATTCCTTATGTTGCCAATGTGACGGCTTCGTATGTGAGAGACGAGAAGGAGATTAAGCCTCTGTTGGCAAAACAGGTTTCCTCTTCGGTTCGTTGGCAGCAGAGTATGGAGACGATGCTGGCGGACGGTGTGGATACCTTTGTGGAAATTGGGCCGGGAAAGACACTGGCTGGATTTATGAAGAAGATAAAAAGAGACGCAAAAGTCTTTAATATAGAGAAATGGGAAGATGTGGAAGTGCTTGTGAAGGCTTTGAAGGAGGTGTAAGTATGCTGGAAAAGAAGATTGCACTTGTGACCGGTGCAAGCCGAGGAATCGGCAGACAGATTGCTCTGACTTTGGCAAATGAGGGTGCTGTGGTGGTGGTCAATTACTGTGGCTCAAAGGATAAGGCAGAGGCGGTTGTGCGTGAGATTGAGGCAGCCGGAGGCCGTGCAGAGGCGATTGGCGGCAATGTGGCGGATTTCTCACAGGCAAAGCAGTTGATTGACAGTGTGATTGGAAAGTATGGAAAACTGGACATTCTGGTCAACAATGCGGGCATTACGAGAGACAATCTGCTGATGAAGATGAGCGAGGAAGAGTTTGATGCCGTGATAGATACCAACCTCAAGGGAGCTTTCAACTGCATGAAACACGTTTCCCGACAGATGTTAAAACAGAGGGCAGGAAGAATCGTCAATATTTCTTCCGTCTCTGGTGTGCTGGGAAATGCCGGTCAGGCAAACTACTGTGCTTCCAAGGCAGGTGTGATTGGATTGACGAAAGCGGTGGCCAGAGAGTTGGCGAGCAGAGGCATCACCGTCAATGCGATTGCTCCTGGCTTTATTCATACAGAGATGACACAGGTGCTTGCGGACAGTGTGAAGGAAGCGGCAAGTGCTCAGATTCCGATGAAACAGTTTGGAGAGCCACAGGATGTCGCAAATGCGGTGGCTTTCTTGGCTTCGGATGCGGCAGCTTACATCACAGGACAGGTGCTGTGTGTGGACGGTGGCATGGCGATGTAAGTAGACAGATGTGAATAGTAACAGACAGATAGAGAGATAGAATTTGAGGGAGCGTAGTAAAAGTCAACTACCCACCACCTAAAGGGAGTGGGCTTGTAACTGCCCAGTCGTAGTAACGGATGACTCCTCCGACCTTTAAACCCCAATGGATATTACTCTGAAAGTCCCGCTGCCGATAGGCAGCCTAAGTTCAGGGATGCCAAGTGCACCCGACAGACTTTCATGGTGAGGTGGTGCATCCATCAATCGGGTGCATGAAGGTTTACTATCCAAAGTGGCGTTACATCATAGGGTGGTTGACAACACCCTTTACAGGCAAGATATGCTCACCTGTAA
>JAUNGR010000073.1 GCA_030524485.1 bacterium
AGAGCATGCGGCTGTTAACCGCAGTGTCGTTGGTTCGAGTCCAACAGGGGGAGTTAGGAATCCGCAGATGGCATTTCATCTGCGGATTTTTTTGTTTCATAGGAAAGTTTTCGCTTTCCTATGAAACAAAAACGCTATACAACAAAATTTTTCAAAAAAATGAACCTTTTTGTTCTTTGCACTCTCTATATAGCAGGTGGACACCAAAGGAGGATAGAAGCGATGGAGAATCAAAAAGCAGAGATGCTGCAGCAAATAATCCGTTTTCAACAGGGAGATGCGGATGCGTTTTCTTGGATTTTTGAGACGTATTATTCCGAAGCTTTTCGTATGGCATGGCTGATTTCCGGAAATTATGCGGACAGTGAGGACATTGTGCAGGAGACCTTTACTGCCTGTTATTATCACAGAGGGCAATTAAAAAATCCAGAAAGTTTTAAGAGCTGGTTTTATAAAATCTTGACCAGAGCGGCTTGGAAGCAGTGTAAAAAGCAGAGGAAAGAGACTCCCTGTGAGGAAATTCAACAGGGGGAAGAAAAGTCGGATTTTGGCAGCTTGGAACCTCTTGAGAATTTTCTGAGGAGAGAGCAGGATAATCGCATTTACAGGGCGGTTTTGGCACTTCCCATCAAACAGAGAACCGTGATTGTGCTCTATTATTTCAATGAATTATCCATCCGAGAAATTGCAAAAGTGCTGCAGAGTCTGGAGGGAACGGTGAAATCCAGACTGCACAATGGTAGAAAGAACTTAAAAGAACTTTTAAAAGACGAGGATGTGGAAGCGTTCGCAGAAGAAAGGAGGACAAGAGCATTATGAATGGGAATGAGTGGGAAAAAAGTATACACGAGGCTTTGAAACAAACCGCAAATCAGGTGAAGATAGATGAGGTCAAAAGAGAGCAGATGAAATATGCCATTTTAAGAGAGTGCAAGGAGGAAAAAAAGATGAAGAAAACTTGGAAAAAAGTAGTGGGTATTGTGGCTGCATTGAGTGTATTATGTGTGGGAGCTGCTTTTGCAGGAGGAAAAATTGTGGGCTATCGCAGCTCCTCCTATCGGGACAATGATGTGAGAGAGTACGAAGAAATGCCGAAGGAAATCCGTAAACTGGGCTATGAAGTGCAGATACCGGAGAAATTCACGAATGGCTATGACTTTTCGGAGGGGCAGGTCATCTCTGTGGATGCGACAGATGAGGCAGGAAATGTGTTAGGCAGCTATCCTTCTTTGGATGTTTTCTATGAGAAAGAGGGAGGAGGAATGATAAGCGTATCCATTCATAAACCCTTGGCAGGACAGGATGAAGAAATAGTAGAGGGAGAAAAGTTGGACTGCGACGGTGTAGATGCTTATTATAAGGAGCAGGAATATCTCTTTGTTCCGCCTTCCTATGAGCTTTCTAAGGAAGAGCAGGCTTTGGAAGCAAGCGGAGAGCTGATGGTTTCCTATGGCAGCAATGAGGTGGAGAGAACACGGAGCAAGTATATCTCTTGGGAGGAGGATGGCATTTCCTATCTTGTGATGAGTATGGAAGAAAACAATATGGGAGCACAGGACTTCCTGCAGATGGCAAAAGAGCTGCGTAGAATGCAGTAAATACAGAGATTTTTCTTGAGAATACAGGCAATTTGTACAAAAAAGCACAGATAGAGCAACAAAAAATTGCTAGAATCTGAATTGTATTTTTTTACTGGATTTTGTATATTCTAATTGTAGCATCAGTGAACAAGAGGACATACGGTCAGGATAGGGAGGACAAGATGGAATTACAAAATTGCAGTATGGTGCTGGAAGGTGGGGCAGCCAGAGGGCTGTTTACCGCTGGTGTGCTGGATTATTTGATGGAAAAGGATTTTTATACAAAATATGTAGTAGGCGTGTCGGCGGGAGCGTGCAATGCGGTGGATTATGTATCCAAACAGATTGGACGCACCCGTGACTGCTTCATTCCGCACACGCCGGAAGAGAAATATCTTCGCATTGAAAATGTGTTTCACAGAAAACCGATTTATGATATGGATTTGGTCTTTGATAAGTATCCCAATGAGATTCATCCCTTTGACTTTGAAACCTATTTTGCATCAAATATGGAATGTGAGATGGTGGTGACAAATTGTGAGACGGGAAGGGCGGAGTACATGGAGGCACATGAGGATAAGCAGCAGTTTATGAAAATCTGCCGTGCCTCCAGCAGTATGCCCCTGTTTACAGACCTAGTGGAGATTGAGGGCAGTGTCTATATGGATGGAGGAATTGCCGATTCGGTGCCGCTGCGTCATGCGATTGAGAAGGGGTACCGCAAGCACATTGTGGTGCTCACAAAGGAGAAAGGCTACCGCAAAAAGAACAGCCGACTCTTGAATCTGGCAGCTTATCAAAAGTACCAAAAGTATCCGGAATTTGTGAAGGCTGTGATTAAGAGACCTTACCGCTACAACAAATTGATGGATGTGATTGACCGCTTGGAAGCGGAGGGTAAGATTTTTGTGCTTCGTCCACAGCAAAAGCCAGTTTCCCGCTTGGAGACGGATGAGAGTAAGTTGCTTGCTTTTTATCAGCACGGCTATGAGGAGATGGAAAGACGCTACGAGGCACTGTTGCAATATCTGGGCTTAGCGGGAGAAAAATAAGGAAACATTGACAGCGTTATATAATTTTAATTTATAGTTTCCATGAAAAATTCCTATGGAAGATAACTGCAAAGCATATTGTTATTTGAAAGAGACGTGCTATAATAAATAGCAAGAAAAGAGACGGCATTCAGGAATCGTGCTATATGCTTGCAGGATGATGCACCGGCAGAGAGAACTCCTGTCAGCTCTATGGGCTGTGCCGGAATGGAGGAAATTTATGGAGATTAAGATTACGAGAACCAGCAATCCGAAGGAGAAACCGGATGAGGGCAGTTTGGGCTTTGGAAAGTACATGACAGACCATATGTTTTTGATGAATTATGACGGCGAGGAAGGCTGGCACGATGCCAGAATCGTACCTTATGGACCGATTGAGATGCTTCCAACCGCTGTGGCTCTGCACTATGCACAGGAGACATTTGAGGGCTTGAAGGCTTACCGCAGAGCAGATGGAACCGTGCAGTTGTTCCGTCCGGAGATGAATGCCCGCCGTATGATGAATTCCAATGCAAGACTCTGTATGCCTGCTATGCCGGAGGAGATGTTTGTGGAGGCAGTGAAGGCACTGGTGAAGGTGGATGAGGATTGGGTTCCGCATGCTCCAGAAACTTCCCTTTACATTCGCCCCTTCATGTTTACCAATGAGGGTCAGATTGGTCTGCACACTTCCCATCATTTTACCTTCTGTATTGTGCTTTCTCCAGTGGGAGCGTACTATGCAGGCGGTCTTGACCCAGTTAAGATTGTGGTGGAAGATGAGTATGTGCGTGCGGTTAAGGGAGGAACTGGCTTTGCAAAGTGTGGCGGAAACTATGCCGTTTCCATGATTGCACAGGCAAAGGCAGAGAAAATGGGTTACTCTCAGGTTCTTTGGCTGGATGGCGTGGAGAGAAAATATGTTGAGGAAGTCGGCAGTATGAACATCATGTTTAAGATTGCTGGTAAAATCTACACCGCACCGATTGATGGAACCGTACTTCCTGGTGTGACTCGTGATTCCATCTTACAGATTCTGAAAAAATGGGGCTATGAGGTGGTTGAGGAGAGACTGGCAATTGACGATTTGATGAAGGCTGGCCACGATGGCACTTTGGAGGAAGTGTTCGGAACTGGTACAGCAGCCGTGATTTCTCCGGTCAGCGTGCTGAACTATAAGGGAGATATTGTGACCATCCATGACAATAAGATTGGAGACTTGACCCAGAAGTTATACGATTATCTGACTGGCATTCAGTGGGGCAAGGAAGAGGATGTATTTGGCTGGACCGTGCCTTTAAACTAAAGCCCTTCAAAGAGAAAAGGATACTGAGGACAATCAAGGACATTCAAGGATAATAATGATAGAAGAATATAAGACAGTCCCTTGGAACTGTGCTTTCTCAGGAAGAGAGTAGCACAGCCCAAGGGGCTTCTTTTTGGCTAGTCGTCTTATGAATTTATCATGTGTTCTTGATTTTGTCTGAATGCCTTAATGCCACTTCTTTTTAATATGAAGGTAGTAGAGGATGAAGGCGGTGGAAGAAATCACCCAAGTCAGAGGGTAGCTGAACACAACCATAAGAATGGTGTGGTGTCTGGGAACCACGCCTAAGACCCAGATGGCACGCAGAAGGCACACACCGATAGCGGTAATCAAGGTAGGAATCAGTGTGTCACCAGTTCCTCTGGCTGCACCGGAGAGAATCTCTATGCACACATAGCAGACAAAGGTGGGCACGGTGAAGCGGAGAATCTCCATACCGATGCGAAGCACCTCGGCATCGTTGGTGAAAAGCTCAAAAATGTATTGACCGCCGAGCACCAATACGATGCTGATAAAGATGGTCGTTCCGAAGGACATGGCGAGACAGACCCGAACGCTCTTTTTCATACGCTCATACATCTTCGCTCCATAATTTTGGCCGACAAAGGTGGTGATAGCGATGCCGAAAGCATTGATAATCATCCAAAAAAGGGAATCAATCTTTCCATAAGCAGTCCATGCTGCCATGGTGTCCGTGCCAAAGGAATTGACACCAGCCTGAATAATCATGTTGGAGATGGTGTACATCACGGATTGCAAACCAGCTGGAAAACCAATCACCAGAATACGCTGTAAAATCTTGATATCCAGACGGATTTGTTTGGGAATCAGCTTGCAGGCATTGTCGGAACGCAGCAGAGTGACAATGACCAGCACGGCACTGACACACTGGGAAATCACGGTTCCGAGAGCCACGCCAAGCACGCCAAGCTGGCAGCCCAGCACCAAAAGAATATCCAAAATGATGTTCACAAAGCACGCAACCATCAAAAAGTACAGCGGCCGTCGGGAATCTCCGATGGCACGCAGAATGCCCGTGCCGATGTTGTAAAGCAGGGAGGCGATGATGCCGCAAAAATACACACGCATGTAGGTCAGCGAGCCATCAAATACATCGTCCGGTGTCCCCAAAAGCCGCAAAGCCCAAGGAGCGACAAGAATGCCGACAACCATAATCAATACACCGCCTACCAGAGAGAGGGCGATGGAAGTGTGTACGGCATGGCTGACTCCCTCGTCATCCTGTCCGCCAAAAAATTGGGAGATGATGACAGTAGCACCGGAAGAGAGCCCGACAAAGAATCCCACAAAGAGATTGATGATGGTGTTGCTGGTGCCTCCTACAGAAGCAAGAGCCTGTTTTCCTACAAATTTTCCCACAATAATCGCATCTGCGGTGTTATAAAGCTGCTGAAAGAAGGTTCCTAATAAAATAGGAAAGAAGAAAATAAGCAGTTGTTTCCAGATAACGCCTTCCGTAATCTGATTTTTTTCTTGTCTTGCTGTGGCGGCTATTTTGCCCCTCATAATTGTTTCCTCCGTTCTGTGTTTGTTTCGTCTTTAAGTCTGTGTTTTGAGGCGTATGTTCCCCTGTCCACTAATGCTAGCCTAGCCCCAATCTATTGTATATTTTTTACAATAAAGTTAGGGCTATTTAGCACCAGACTATCACAAAAAGATAAGTTTGTCTATCTCTCTTTTTTGGCTTGACAAGAAATGTATAATTGTATACAATTATACAAAATTAAATCAGAAATCATCATTCTGATGCTGAAATCCAGAAAGGAGTTTTGTTATGAATAACGATATCTTTGAAAACCGCCCAGTCACTATGAATGAGAAGAAGAATCTTCTGGAGATTGAGGAACATATGTATATTTTGGACGATGTGGAGAAGCCAAATGTTTTCCGAAATATGTTTCCATACTCGGAAGTCCCGAAGATTCCCTTCAATGATAGAGTGGTTCCGCATAACATGCCCCGCAATATCTGGATTACGGACACGACGTTCCGTGATGGTCAGCAGTCGAGAGCACCCTATTCCACGGAGCAGATTGTGACCATTTATGATTATTTGCACAAGCTGGGAGGCCCGAATGGTATGATTCGTGCCAGCGAGTTCTTTTTATATAGTAAGAAGGACAGAGATGCTGTGTACAAATGTATGGAGAGAGGCTACCAGTTTCCGGAGGTTACCAGCTGGATTCGTGCCAGCAAGGAGGACTTTAAGTTAGTAAAGGAAATTGGTATGAAGGAGACAGGTATCCTTGTGAGCTGTTCCGATTATCATATCTTTTTGAAATTAAAAATGACAAGACGGCAGGCGATGGAGCACTATTTGAGTGTGATTCGTGATTGCTTGGAGGAAGGCATCAGCCCAAGATGCCATTTGGAGGACATCACTCGTGCGGATATTTACGGCTATGTGGTTCCCTTCTGTCTTGAATTGATGCGGTTGATGGAGCAGTACAAAATCCCGATTAAGATTCGTGCCTGTGATACGATGGGCTACGGTGTCAACTATGCCGGAGCGGTAATTCCAAGAAGCGTGCAGGGCATCATCTATGCATTGCACACCCACGCAGGAGTACCACACGAGTTACTGGAGTGGCACGGACACAACGACTTCTACAAGGCAGTTTCTAACTCCACAACGGCATGGTTGTATGGCTGTTCTGGAGTGAACACTTCCTTGTTTGGTATCGGAGAAAGAACGGGAAATACTCCTTTGGAAGCTATGGTTTTTGAGTATGCACAGCTTCGTGGGGATTTGAATGGTATGGATACCACCGTGATTACAGAGTTGGCAGAGTATTATGAGAAAGAAATCGGCTATCACATTCCGGCGAGAACACCTTTTGTAGGAAGAAATTTCAATGTTACAAGAGCTGGAATTCATGCAGATGGTTTGTTAAAGAATGAGGAAATTTATAATATTTTTGATACAGAGAAATTTTTGAATCGACCGGTACTCTGTGCGGTATCCAACACCTCTGGACTTGCTGGAATTGCACACTGGATGAACACTTATTACAAGCTCAAGGGAGAGGAACAGTTGGATAAGAACTCTGAGCTGGTAAAGCAGATAAAAGCGTGGGTGGATGAGGAGTATGCTGGTGGACGTGTTACAGTCATCACCGATGAGGAGCTGGTGCAGTTGGTTGAGAAGTTAAAAGCACAAAAGTAAAAGAGGATAGTCTCGCAATCCATTATGGAATAGCAAAAACGATAGTAAGGCGGACAGGGAAGGGACATGGAAAAAGAAAGAAAAGCGTCTTCTTTGAGTTCACAGGTTTTTGAACAGTTGAGGGAAGATATTTTGAACGGAGTTTACCAAAATCATGAGGAGCTGAGGGAGATGGCTCTTTGTGAGGAATTGGGAGTGAGCCGGACACCGGTTCGAGAAGCCCTGCGGCAGCTGGCTTTGGAGGGACTTGTGGACATCATTCCCAATAAGGGAGCCTATGTCAGCTGCATCACAGAAAAGGATGTGGAGGACATCTATATGATGCGTTCTCTGTTGGAGGGACTGTGTGCAAGACGCTGTTGTGAGCACATCTCGGCAGAAAAGATGGAGGCGATGGAAGAGAACATTTTTTTGGCGGAGTTTCATGCCAAAAAAGGGCACGCAGAGCAGCTAGCAGAGTTGGATGGCAGTTTTCATGAGATTATGTACGAATCTTGTGAGAGTCGAATGTTGGCACACACCTTGCACGATTTCCATGAGTATGTCAAGCGAGCCAGAAGAAGAACGCTCTCCCAGCAGAAGAGAGGTTTGGAGAGCAATCAGGAGCATCGGCTTATCATGGAAGCAATCAAGAATCGAGATGCAGACTTGGCAGAGAGATTGGCAAACGAGCATGTGAAAAATGCCTACCGAAATTTGTTGGAAAATGGGTTTCCGGATGCATGAGGAATAATAGAAGGAAATAAACAAGATTCGCCGTAGGCGAATCAGCACTATAAAGGAAAGGTTGGTAAATGAGATGGCAGAGAAGATTCAGATGAAAACGCCGTTGGTAGAGATGGACGGGGATGAGATGACCCGCATCCTTTGGAAGATGATTAAGGATGAGTTGCTGCTTCCCTTTGTGGATTTGAAGACCGAGTATTACGATTTGGGCTTGGAATATCGAAATGAGACCGATGACCAAGTGACCAAGGATTCTGCGACTGCGACCTTAAAATATGGAGTTGCAGTGAAGTGTGCAACCATCACACCGAACGCAGCCAGAGTGAAGGAATACAATCTGAAGGAAATGTGGAAGAGTCCAAACGGAACCATCCGTGCTATGTTGGATGGAACGGTATTCCGTGCTCCGATAGTGGTGAAGGGCATTGAACCCTGCGTGAAAAACTGGAAAAAGCCCATCACACTGGCTCGTCATGCCTATGGGGATGTATACAAGAATGCAGAGATTGTGATTCCCGGAGCCGGAAAAGCAGAGCTGGTGTTCACAGCGGAGGATGGCAGTGTGAGCCGAGAACTCATCCATGATTTTAAGGGTGCGGGCATTATTCAGGGAATGCACAACACAGATGCGTCCATTTCCAGTTTTGCACATGCTTGTTTCTCCTATGCTTTGGATACCAAGCAGGATTTGTGGTTTGCAACCAAGGATACCATTTCTAAAAAGTATGACCACCGCTTTAAAGATTTGTTCCAAGAGATTTATGAGGCAGAATATAAGGAGAGATTTGAGGCAGCTAACATCACCTATTTCTATACTCTGATTGACGATGCTGTGGCTCGTGTGATGAAGGCTGAGGGTGGTTTCATCTGGGCATGTAAGAACTACGATGGTGATGTGATGAGCGATATGGTTTCTTCTGCATTTGGCTCTCTTGCTATGATGACCTCTGTTCTGGTTTCTCCAGCTGGTGTATATGAGTATGAAGCAGCACACGGAACGGTACAAAGACATTACTATAAGCACTTAAAAGGAGAGGAAACTTCCACCAACTCCGTAGCAACCATTTTTGCTTGGAGCGGAGCCTTGAGAAAGAGGGGAGAAATGGACGAACTTCCTGCTCTTTGCCGCTTTGCGGACAAGCTGGAAGAGGCAACCTTGGCTACGATTGAGGCTGGAAAGATGACCAAAGACTTGGCACTGATTACTTCCCTTGAGAACGTAAAGGTTTTAAACAGTGAGGAATTTATCAAAGAAATCCGCAGTACCTTGGAAACTTTGCTGTAAGGCAAGAAAGGGCAGTTGTCAAGGAAAAGCTGCGAAAGGATTACAAGAAAGGGAGAGGAATTCCGTTATGGTTCAATTATATCAAGAAGGTGTGTATTTAGTACATGGCACAGAGATAGTGCCAGAGTCCGAGAGTGCAAAAATCCAGTCAATGACAGGGAAGGAAGCCAATCGAAAAGAAGCAAAAAAGGGAACGATGGCTTATTCCATTTTAAAAGCACACAATGTCTCTGACAATATGGAGCAGCTCAAGCTGCGTTTTGATGCGATGGCTTCCCATGACATCACATTTGTGGGCATTATTCAGACAGCCAAGGCTTCGGGGATGGAGAAGTTCCCCCTTCCCTATGTGCTGACAAACTGCCACAACACACTCTGTGCGGTGGGGGGAACCATCAATGAGGACGACCATGTATTTGGACTCTCAGCCTGTAAGAAGTACGGCGGAATCTTTGTGCCGCCACACATCGCAGTCATTCACCAATATATGAGGGAGATGATGGCAGGCTGCGGAAAGATGATTTTGGGTTCTGATTCACACACCCGTTATGGTGCTTTGGGAACAATGGCAGTTGGAGAGGGCGGTGGCGAGCTGGTAAAGCAGTTGCTGCGAGACACTTACGATGTGAAATATCCAGATGTGGTGGCTGTGTATCTGGACGGAAAGCCGATGCCAGGAGTGGGACCGCAGGATATTGCCCTTGCCATCATCGGTGCAGTCTTCAAAAATGGATATGTAAAGAATAAAGTGATGGAGTTTGTGGGACCGGGCATTGCTTCCATGACCACGGACTTTAGAAATGGCGTGGATGTCATGACGACAGAGACAACCTGTTTGACCTCCATCTGGAAAACGGACGAGGATACGAGAGATTTCCTCAAGCTGCATGGAAGAGAGGAAGATTACAAGGAGCTGAATCCAGCGGATGTGACTTATTACGATGGCATGGTATATGTGGATTTGAGTCGTGTAAAACCGATGATTGCCCTGCCTTTCCATCCAAGCAATGTATATGAGATTGAGGAACTGCTACAAAATCCCAAGGATATCTTGCATGAGGTGGAGCTGGAGGCAGCACGCATTGCAGGCACGCCAGATGTATCTTTCCACCTGTTAGATAAGGTGAAAAATGGAAAAATTCATGTGCAGCAAGGTGTGATTGCGGGCTGTGCAGGCGGAAATTACACAAATGTGATGGAGGCAGCACACATCCTCAAAGGCAAAGATTGTGGAAACGATGCTTTCAATCTCTCCGTATATCCTTCCTCTCAGCCAGTCTTTATGGATTTGGTGAAAAAAGGAGCAGTGAACGAGTTGATGGCAGCGGGAGCAATTGTGCGTACCGCTTTCTGTGGACCATGTTTTGGTGCGGGTGACACGCCAGCCAATGATTGCTTGAGCGTGCGGCACACAACCAGAAACTTCCCGAACCGTGAAGGTTCCAAACCTGGAGCAAAACAGATGGCAGCGGTTGCCCTTATGGATGCACGATCCATCGCAGCGACAGCGGCAAATGGCGGTGTGCTTACCGCGGCAACGGAAGTGGCAGATGGCTATGAAGTTCCGGCATATGAATTTGATGCTTCCTCCTATGAGAGAAGAGTGTATCAGGGTTTTGGAAAGGCAGAGCAGGAAGAAGATTTGGTTTATGGACCGAATATCAAGGACTGGCCTAAGATGGAGGCATTGTCCGATAAGATTCTTTTGAAAGTTTGCTCCAAGATTTTAGATCCAGTGACAACCACAGATGAGCTGATTCCTTCCGGAGAGACTTCCTCCTACCGCTCCAACCCTCTGGGATTGGCAGAATTCACCTTATCCAGACGTGACCCCTCCTATGTGGGAAGAGCAAAGGAAGTAAATGTGCTGGAGCAGAAGAGAGTAAAAGGCGAGGCTGTGAGTGAATTATCAGAGATATATGCAAAAATCGCTGCTATTTCTGGCAATGAGGAAGTAAAGCCAGAGGACATTGAGATTGGAAGCATGATTTATGCGATTAAGCCAGGAGATGGTTCCGCCAGAGAGCAGGCAGCAAGCTGTCAGAGAGTTCTGGGAGGCTTGGCAAACATCGTGAAAGAATATGCCACCAAACGCTACCGCTCCAACGTTATGAACTGGGGAATGCTGCCCTTCCAGATGGAAGAGGATGCAGACTTTGAAGTAGGCGATTACATCTATGTGCCAAATGTGCTGGCTGCTTTGGATGGAGATGGAAAAAATATCAAAGCCTATGTGTTGGGAGAGGAGACAAAGGAGATTACACTTTACCTCGCAGATATGACAGAAGATGAGAAAAAGATAGTAAAGGCAGGTTGCTTAATTAACTATAATCGCAATCGTGCTCAGGCACTGTCATAGAACAAAAGCAAATATAGCATCTGTTCACGGATGCTACTAGAAATTATAATAAAAATAGAAAAGAACGCTGACCCGACGGTGAATGCTTTCGGGGCGGCGTTCTTTTTGTATCATAGGAAAAGGAGAGCTTTCTTACACAACAAAAAACGACTCCAAACTACTTGGAGCCGCTCTTTCATCCTGCGGGAGATGGGACTTGAACCCACACGAGAATGCACCCACAAGATCCTTAGTCTTGCCTGTCTGCCAATTCCAGCACTCCCGCATTTGGTGTCTTTCTCACCAACGAAAGTTAGTATAGCACAAACATTTGAGAAATGCAAGCATTTTTTGAATTTTTTTTGTTTTCAAAATTTTTCAAAAAGTATATTGACAATGAACAATTTTTGCATTATAATAGCAACTGTTCCTGAGAGAACAAAGAGAATAGAGATGCAGAAGTGGCGGAATTGGCAGACGCGCACGGTTCAGGTCCGTGTGGTAGAAATACCTTGAGGGTTCGACTCCCTTCTTCTGCAGGAATGTGAGAATTCTTTCAATATAGAGAGGATTCTCATTTTTTTGATTGGAAATCAGAAAAAAGATTGCAATTCATTTGCCATATATGATATTATAAAAAATAAAGTGTCATGTAAGGGGAAAATATGGAAGGGGGAGAAGCATGAAACAAAAAAGATGTACACTAAATGGATATTTATTAGAAAAAAAAGGATTATTGTTTGTTTTTGCTTTTACAACATTATTTTTAGCGATAGTAGCACCTTTAAAATCTTATATTATGCAATGGCTTTTGGATGCTCCTAATAAAGAAAGTGCAATGCTTAATTTGATCAAAGGACTCATTATCGTTTTGTTAAGCCATATATTGGAATGGATTAGCAGAATGTCATTTACAAAAATGGTTTGTCAAGCCTGTCAACAAATTCGAAATATGATTATGCTTCGGCAAATAGAGAAAGAAATGCAAACATATTTGTCGGAAAACAGTGGTGATATACTGTCAGCTTTAACGAATGATATGAGAGTAATCTATGATGAATATTATATGAGTGTATTCAATATTTTTATGTGGGGAAGTATGATGAGTGTAGCATTATTCATGATAGCTTCTATATCCCCTATTCTTCTTGCAGTTTCTTTGATTTTAGGAAGTGCACCGTTAATTGTACCTAGAGTATTAGCGAAAAAAATGGGGAGATTGCGAGAAGAGTACTCCCAGAAGATGGCTAATTATACAATTAAGGTTAATGAACTACTAAAGGGATTTGAAACGTTAATGCTTTCAAATACATTCTTTTATCTATTAAAAAACCACAATAGGGTATCTGAGGAGGTATTTGAGGGAGAATATAGAACTCAAAGCATGTTAAATACAACGATGGTCATTTCGTCTTTTATCTCGTGGATTCCGAACATTATGGTGTTGTTATTTGGTGTTCTATTAGTGTATGATGGAAGATTAACTATGGGATATTTGGTGACAGCACATACTCTATCAAACTTTGTCATATCTCCAGCAAGAATGGTTTCTGATGCATATGCTAAGTTGAAAGCAACTAAAAAGATTAAAGAAAAGCTGGAAACAATTATGAATGTAAAAGAACATAGTTCTGAAG
>JAUNGR010000074.1 GCA_030524485.1 bacterium
GACTGGGCAGACTGGATGCTCGCATCCAAGGATGCACAGGCATTTGACAACCAAATCGCAATCGCCTTTCATGCATGGATGGAGCAATCGCCTTTCCTGTCCGTTTGCTCTGAATTTTGTTTTGAAAATTCCTTGAAAACTTTACTATTTGTGGAATTCCCGTATAATGGAAAGAAAAGCATAAATAGGAGGTAAACAGTCATGATTCAGAAGGTGGGAATGATTGGCAGAGGAGCTGTTGGAGTGGTGTATGCATCCTTGCTCCAAAAAGCAGTGGGAAAGGACAATTTTTGTTTTCTGGCGGATAAAGACAGAGTGAAACGCTATCAGGAACAGCCAGTGCATTGCAATGGAGAGGTGTGTGATTTTCTCTATGTGGATGACAGTCAGAAGTTTGGTACGGTGGATTTGCTCTTGATTGTGGTGAAGGGACCGACGCTCTTGGACTCCTTGGAGTCTGTGAGAGAGTTTGTGCGGGAGGACACCATTATTTTGAGTCTCTTGAATGGCATTACCAGTGAGGGAATTGTGGAAGAGACCTTGGGAAAGGGAATTGTGCTGCATGCAATCGCACAAAAGATGGATGCGGTTAAGAGTGGAGAAGAAGTCACTTTTACGAAGACAGGGGAGATTGTGATTGGCACCAACGATGCGAAAAAAGTGCCTGCCTTAGAGGAGTTGGAACAATTTTTCCAAGAAAATCAAATTCCTCATCACAGAGCAAAGGATATTATTCATGAGCAGTGGAGCAAATTGATGTTAAACTGTGGCATCAATCAGATTTGTGCCGTGTACGATGTGCCCTATCAAGGCTGTCAGCCGGAGGGAGCTTACCGGAAGCTCTTTGTTGATACGATGGAGGAGGTAAGACGCATCGCCAATCTGGAAGGAATTCCGATTTCGGAGCAGGAAGTAAGAGATTGGGTGGCAGCGGTGGACGCACTGGCAGCATCGGCCATGCCTTCCATGCGGCAGGATGTGTTAGCAAAACGAAAAACGGAGGTGGATTTCTTCTCCAAAACGATAGTGGAGTTGGCAAAAAAACATGGAACCACAGCTCCTTTCAATGCAGATTTGTATCAGAAAATCCAAGAGATAGAAGCTTCTTGGCAGAGATAAGGAAGAAGAGAACATAGTATCTCGTTTGTTCGAGACAGTAGCAAACAGCCATGGTTCGCCGTAGACGAATCATGGCTGTTAGGATGTTAGGAGGAGGAAATCATGAGTAAGCTACAAAGGAAGCAGGAACAGCAGGAGCAGAGATGGATGGGAAGGGAAGCCTTGGAGGCATATCGGCAGCAGCTCTTGCAGGAGGAAAAGAGTCCGAGTACCATAAAGAAGTATCTCTGCGACATTGAGAAATTTGGTCAATATCTTCAAGAAAACTGGCAGGAAGTGGAGGTTTCTAAGGAGAAGGTGATGGCCTATAAAGAATCCTTACAACTGCACTATGCGATTCGGAGTGTCAATTCTTATCTGGTGGCTCTCAATCGCTTTTTTGAATATTTGGGTTGGTACGATTGTAAAATTAAGCTCTGTAAGTTGCAAAGAGAGATTTTCTGTCAGGAGGAGGAAGAACTCAAGAGGGAGGAATATATTCGCTTGCTTGACACGGCAGAGGCATTAAAAAAAAGAGACTTAGTTTGGTGATGCAGACCCTCTGTGCCACAGGAATTCGAGTGAGTGAGCTGCCATATATCACAGTGGAAGCGGTGGAAAGGGGACGCACAACTGTGAGATGTAAGGGAAAAAATCGTGTGATTTTGCTTCCCAAGAGGCTCAGGGAGGAACTGCAGCTCTATGTGTTTCAAAATCAAGTCCAGTGTGGTCCGGTCTTTGTGACTCGATATGGAAATCCTCTGAATCGCAGCAACATTTGGAGGGAAATGAAGCAGCTTTGTGTGGCAGCGGGGGTGAGCGAGCAAAAGGTTTTTCCGCATAATCTCAGACACCTCTTTGCCAGAAGCTTTTATCTGTTGGATAAGGACATCGCTAAACTTGCCGATATCTTGGGGCATAGCAGCATAGACACAACCCGAATCTATATCATTTCTTCGGGGGAAGAACACCAAAAAAAGCTGGATTGCATGGATTTGGTATTATAAAAAGGAAAAGGAATTGGTGAATTTATATCAAAAAAATGCTCAATTTTATATAATAAAAACAAAAAATATAACACATACATGAAAAATTCCACAAATCGCAGGAAAGTTACTTGACTTGAAAAAGAAAGTCTAGTAATATTAGTAAATGAATTGGGAAAGGCGGGGAACAACGTTCAAAAAAAGGCAAAAATTTGTTGAAACTGCGAGTTTCCATTCAGATGCAAAAAGGTGTTGAATGAAAGAAAACGGAAGGGAAGTCCGGACAGCAGTGAAGACAGAGGAGATAGCAATTATAGACGTTCATGCCCATATTTTGCCAGAGGTTGATGATGGTGCAAGGAATATGGAGGAGGCGCTTACGATGGCGAGACTGGCTGTCGGGCAAGGAATCCGCCATGTGATAGCCACATCGCATAGTTTAGATAGAGGAGAAAATATCCCTTCGGAGAGAGTCATGTATCAGGCAGAGCTTCTGTGCAAAGAGCTGAAAAAAAAGGAGATTCCTCTGAAGATAAGTACCGGTCAGGAGATTTTTTATTTTGACAGAGCGAACGAATGCCTAAAAAATGGAACAATCTGTACGATGGCCGGTTCTTCGTATGTTCTGGTGGAATTTTTTCCCAAGGTATCCTTCCGGGAATTGTACCAAGGAGTGAGAAAACTCCAACAGGCGAGATATTGGCCGATATTGGCTCATGTGGAGAGATATGCCTGCCTGAGAAGCAAAGAACAGTTGGCGGAGATGAGCGAGCTGGGAGTCTATATGCAGATGAATTATACTTCTTTGGAGGGGAATTTTTGGAACCGTGACACCCAGTGGTGTCGGAAAGTGCTGGAAGCCGGTCAGATTCACTTTTTGGGAACCGATATGCATCGCAGCCAAGGCAGCAGGGCACCGCAGACGCAGAAAGCTATGGAGTGGATGCGAAGGAAACTGCCGGAGAGCCGTGTGAGAGAGTTGGTGTGGGACAATCCGCAGAAGATTTTGCGGGGAGAAAAAATCGAGTTGTGACACCGAGCAAAGTGAAACAAAAAAGAGAAAAGAGTAAGGGAGACAAGCAGATGGAACATCAGAATCCAGAACGAAAGACGGAGGTGGCTCTGTCTCAGAGCACGCCGCTTGCAGCAGTGGACGATGAGATGGAGATTGATTTAAGGGAAATATTTTTTGAGCTGAAGAAACGAATCTGGCTGATTTTGGCGGTGGCGGTGATTGGAGCGGCGGCAGCGGGAGTGTACAGCAAGGCTTTGCTGACTCCTCAGTACACGTCTACCTCCATGATGTATGTGCTGTCAAAAGAAACGACCTTGACAACCTTGGCAGATTTACAGATTGGCACACAGTTGACACAGGATTATAAGATTATGATTACCAGCCGTCCTGTGATGGAAGGGGTCATTGAGAAATTGGGGCTGCCGATGAGTTATAAGAGTTTGCGGAATCGATTGAGTATCAGCAACCCGACAGACACCCGCATTCTTTATATTTCTGTGTCTGACGCGGATCCACAGATGGCAAAAGCGATTGTGGATGAGGTGGCGGAACAGGCATCGGAATACATTGCAGAGATTATGGAGATGACACCTCCTAAGATTGCGGAGGATGGAGAGATTCCGACTGTAAAGGCTAGCCCGAACATCAAGAAAAATGTGATGTTGGGAGGCATTGCGGGAGCTTTTTTGGTTTGTGCTGTGATTGTTTTGATGGTAGTGTTAAATGATACCATTCAGTCTGAAGAAGATGTAGAGAAGTATCTGGGACTCTCTGTGTTAGCGGTGGTGCCGGATCGAAATGGGAGCAGTTCCCAGAGAGGAAAGAGCAAAAAGAGATCCAAGTCCAGAAGTTCTGGGGGAGGAAGTTCCGTGGCACAAGCAGGAGAGAAAGCGAAGGAAGACAAGGAGGGTGACAGATGAATCAGCCAAAAGTAAGGCTTCAGAAATCTGAGAAGCAGGATTACGCATTTGAGGAAGCCATCAAGACGCTGCGAACCAACATCCAGTTTTCCGGAAGCAATAAGAAAGTGATTTTGTTTACCAGTGCAGTGGCACATGAGGGAAAGAGTAGCCTTGCATTTGAGACCGCCTTCTCCCTGTCACAGATAGGAAAGAAAGTGCTGCTGGTGGATACCGATATGTGGAAGAGCGTGCTGACCAGCCGTTATCAATTTGACAAAGAGGTGAAGGGCTTATCGCAGTATCTGAGTGGACAGGAAAAGTTGGAACAAGTGATTTATGCCACAAATTTTGAGAATTTTGATGTTTTGGCAGCTGGTCCTTTTGCACCGAATCCGACGAACCTTTTGGAGGAGGCTCTGTTTGGTGAATTGATAAAAACGCAAAGAGAAAAGTACGATTATATCATTATCGACACACCGCCGTTGGGAACGGTGATTGACGCTGCGGTTTCTGCAAAACATTGCGATGGTGCAGTGCTGGTATTGGAAGCGGGTGAGACCAGTTATAAGATGGCACAGAAGACAAAGAGGCAGCTGGAGCGAACGGCTTGTCCGATTCTTGGAGTTGTCTTAAATAAGGTCAATATGAAAAAAGGAAGCTACTATGGTTCTTATTATAGGAAGTATAACTCCTATTATGAGAAGTAATAAAAATAATAGCAAAAGTACGAAGTGCAAAGCAAGAGTAAGCATTCCGATTTGCACGGACAAGTACAAAAAAGGGGAATTTGCAAGGCAAATTAACACAATAAGGAGGTAATTTCCATGAGGAAGATAATTGGAAAGCGTCTTGCTATTGGTATTGTAGCAGCAGCTATGATGATGGCAAGCACCGTGCCTGCATTGGCAGCACAGGAATGGAAGAGAAATGCAACTGGTTGGTGGTATGAATATGACAATGGCACTTACCCGACAGACAGCTGGCAGATGATCAATGGGGTATGGTATCACTTTAATCAGGCTGGTTACATGAACACCGGTTGGGTGTTGGACAAAGATGGAAGATGGTACTTCACCAATTCGGATGGTGCAATGCTGACTGGCTGGACTGTAGTGGAGAACAAGGGCTACTATCTGAATCCGATTTCCAATGGTTACAAGGGAGCGATGGCAACAGGAACAGTGACCATCGATGGGGTACAGTATACTTTTGATGCCAGCGGTGCTTGCACAACCGGTTTCCCAAAACCAAGCAAGGCTTACTACAGAAACGGTGTTGAGGTGACCAATCAGAACATAGGCGGTTCCAGAGGAGGAAGCTCCAGCGATGACTCCGAGAGCGATAAGACCATTCTGGAGAAGTTTAATGAAGAAGTAGACCAGAAGGTGGAAAATGCTGTCAAGAATGAAGCTTACAATGACATCATTGTACAGCAGGGAGACAGTGCCGAGGAGGCAGCGGATAAACCAATCAAGAGCGTAAGTGCAGTGACTGGTTCCGAGACCAAAAAAGAGATGACGGTTACTCTGGGAAGCAAGGAAGTGCAGGAGAAAACCGATATCTCTGAGGTAGAGGACTTCACAAATGAATTGATGAACAGCATCATCAATCTGGATGCCGTGACGAATGTGCGTTATCTGGGAAAAGATATGACCAAGGAAGAGGGTCTGGATCATCTGAATAAGCAGTTTGCTAACGGAAGAACGTTGAATAAACTGAGTGACGATTATACGGTAACACTGACCCTGTTGGATGATGATGGAACCACTTACGAGGTTACCTATACTGTGAACGTGCAGAAATAAATAATATCCGGAAATATCTGGATAGGAGTGCTTGAGGGGATGCGTTTGAAAACGTATCTTGGACAATGGCTCCAGAAAACAGAATCATTTGGCGAGACCAAAGAACAACAAGGGAGTCGGTAACAAGATGTGCAGACGTATGACCTGTGGCTTACTTGCCGGACTGTTGCTTGCGAGCATCGGTCCGGTGGGAGTTGCCTTTGCAGGAGATTTAAATGCAAATGAACAAGAATTGATGGCGATAGCCCGTGGGACTTTTACCTATAATGGTGTGACCTACAGGGCCAAAGATTCTTATATCAATGAGACCTATTATTATCTGATGCGGGATGACATTGATATCACGGATGAACAAAAAGCGTCAGCGATAGCTAAGGTGTATGCGAGTGTACAGCAGGGAGTCGAGGAAGGCTATCTCTATCCTGTCAGCGGGGAGACTGAGACTTCACAAGCGGAAACTTCACAAGCTGCGACTTCGCAGACTGTGGAGGCGGAGCCAAACGCAGAGAAGACGGAAACCGTCGGAAATGCAGGAAGTGTAGGAAGTGGTACGAGCACGCAGGAAGGCACTCTGGGAACAGGAGAGAGCAAGGAGACTGCGGCAACTGCACAAGAGACAGGGGCAGAGGCTCAAGGCACTGCCGAAGCAGAGACGGAAGGAACCTTTGAGTTGGAGGCGGCAGTCAGTGTGGCAGCTTTGGAAGAGCTGGCAAGTGCTGAGACCGCTTTGGACTCGCAGGATGTGCTGTCACAGTTTCTGGAGCTGTTTACCAGAAGCTTAGACAGAGATTGGCAGAAGTGGATGACGAATTTCCGCTATGGGAGAATGGGGATTTGGGCTGCTTTGGCTTTTGCCATGGTTTTGATTATTAGAAATAAGTTGTTTTTTCATCATAAAAAGAAGAAAAAACAAAAGCAGGGGGGAATGCTTCATGGATAAGAAAAGAAGAGTGAGGCATTTTTTAAACTGGTTGTTGATGCTTACTTTTGCTGGCGGTTTGTTGATGCTAACTTGCTTGGGATGGATTTGGTATGGGGCTTACAACCAAAACGTCCTGAATGAGAGTTTGAATCAAATGAATTATTACGAAAGCCGGTATCAAGTATTTGAAGAACGGATGAATGAGTTCTTACAGTTGCTCGGGGTATCTGAGAATGCGGTGGACCAAGAGCAGATTTACACTCGTTTTTTGGTGGAGAGTAAATTGGCAGTGACGCTCACAGAAGAGAGAGAAGATGCTTGGAAGGCGGGAAGCGACATTCGCAGCCAGCTGGAAAGCTATTTTGATACACAGGGAATTTCCCTGACCGAAAAGGCAAAAGAGGGACTTGCCAGAATGGAAGAAGAATTGAATGTCCTTTCGGCTTCTCTGTACGGAAATACGCAGCTCTATGCTTGGAATCGGGAGAGGGCTGCTTTGAGGGAGGAACTTCCCAATACCTTGATGAAGAGCCTTGGGCTGATGGTGGTGTCTTTGTTGCTGTTGGTGTTGATTCAACACAAAAAAAGGTTCGCATTGCCTTATGTGGGGCTGGGCTTCCTGCTTTCGGGAGTCTGTATGCTTGGAGTGTGTATCTGGGGAATGTTGGGAGGTATATTAGAAGGTCTGATGAAGCATGCACTTGTGGCAAGAGGGATGGAAATCGGAGGACTGGAGGTACTGGTGGGAGTGATGTTGCTCCTTTTCCCCCAATTTAGGAAGGATGCAGAAAAAAGATAGGCGAAAGAAGAAGGGCAAAAGAGAATAGGCGTAGGCAAAGATGGACATAGGCAAAAGAGAAAAGAAGAGAAATGAAAGAAGAGAGAAGAAAAATTAGAAAATACATACTTCTGTCTGTCTGCAGCTGACAGGAGCTTTGTGAGAGAAAGGGAAAAAGAAAAATGAGGGATGAGATGAAAGGGAAACGTACAAAAAAAGAGTACAAGAAAAAAATCTTTGAACATTGGAAAATCATTGCCTTCTATTTGTTTCTGTATGATATCATTGCCATCAATCTGTCCTACTTTTTGGGACTGTGGCTGCGTTTTGACTTTGTATATTCCAGTATTCCAAAAGAGCTATTAAATGCTTTTTTTGAGTTTGCACCGATTTATACGGGTGTTACAATAATTATGTTCTACTTGCTGCACCTGTATCAGAGCATTTGGCGTTTTGCAAGTTTTAATGAATTGAATCGAATTGTGCTGGCTTCTGTATTCAGCACCCTGTTTCAGATTATCGGTATGTCCGTGTTTGTACATAAAATGCCGATTTCTTATTATACAACCGGAGCGATGCTTCAAGCTTTCTTTGTGGTAGCGATCCGCTTTGCCTACCGTTATATTACTTTGGAGAGAAGCAAGAGGGCAAAAAACAATGAGGTTAAAAGCAATGTGATGGTGATTGGAGCCGGAGCAGCTGGTCAAATGATTTTGCGAGAATTGTTAAATTCCAAGGAGTCTGAGGCGAGACCCTGCTGTATCATTGACGATAATAGCAATAAGTGGGGGCGTTTTATCGAGGACGTTCCGGTGGTCGGCGGAAGAGATGATATTTTGCTCAACGTCGAAAAATATAAAATTGACACCATTCTGTTCGCAATTCCCACGGCGACGCTGGAGGAAAAGCGAGAGATTTTAAATATTTGTAAAGAAGCGACAAACTGTGAACTGAAGAGTCTTCCAGGGGTCTACCAGCTGGTGAATGGCGAGGTCTCTTTGAGCAAGATGAAGGCAGTGGCAGTGGAAGATTTGTTGGGAAGAGACCCAATTAAGGTCAATATGGAAGAAATCTTTCAACAGTTAAAGGGCAAGACCATTCTGGTGACGGGAGGCGGTGGTTCCATCGGAAGTGAGCTTTGCCGTCAGATTGCAGGCCATGAGCCGAAACAGTTGGTTATTTTTGATATTTATGAGAACAATGCCTATGACATCGAGCAGGAATTGCGTGGCAAATATCCCAATTTAAATCTGAAGGTGCTGATTGGTTCTGTGCGAGACAGCGGAAGAATCAATTCGGTCTTTGCTCAATATAAACCGGATATTGTGTACCACGCAGCAGCTCATAAGCATGTACCTTTGATGGAGACCAGTCCCTGCGAGTCCATCAAAAACAACGTGATTGGAACTTACAAGACAGCCTATGCTGCCCTTAAAAATGGCTGCCAGCGTTTTGTGCTAATCAGTACCGATAAGGCAGTGAACCCGACCAACATCATGGGAGCCAGCAAGCGTCTCTGCGAGATGGTGATTCAGAGTATGGATAAGGTGAGCCGTGAGGGAAGAGAAGACCTTCTGCCATTGATGCACTTACATAGAAGCTTGAAGAGTGTAAATGGAAGTGGACGGACAACGGGGCAAGTACAGCAGACAGAGTACCATGATATGGAAGGACAGCCCTCTATAGCTCCCATCGAGAGAGAAAATGGAAAACGTCAGAGAACGGAGTTTGTTGCCGTGCGCTTTGGAAATGTATTGGGCAGTAATGGTTCTGTGATTCCACTGTTCAAGAAACAGATTGAAAAAGGTGGACCAGTCACAGTGACGCATCCAGATATCATCCGTTACTTTATGACCATTCCGGAGGCAGTGAGTCTAGTGCTGCAGGCAGGAACCTACGCAAAAGGCGGAGAAATCTTTGTCTTGGATATGGGAGCACCGGTAAAGATTGATACCTTAGCAAGAAACCTTATAAAACTCTCTGGATATAAGCCAGATGAGGAGATTCAGGTGGTGTATACCGGATTGAGACCTGGGGAGAAGCTCTATGAGGAGAAATTGATGGCGGAAGAAGGCATGGAGAAGACTCCGAATGAGCTGATTCATATCGGAAAACCGATAGAGATGGATGTGGAGCAGTTCTTTGGAGAGTTGGAGATGCTGGCAAAATATAGCTATTCCGAGAGTCCAGAAATCACCAATTTGGTGGCATCCGTGGTACCGACCTATCACTCACCAGCTTCTGACATTAAGAATCGTAAAGATGTGTATGAGAGCTTGATGAAAGAGATTGCAGCGACAGCAGATTAGTAAGTATACATGGTGTGCGGGGGAAGAGAACCTCCCCCTGCACGCTAGAAAATGGGGAAATCCTGAGAGGGATATTTTTTTAGAGACTTTAATTAATATCTTTCAATACTAAATGGGTATAAAAATACTTGATTAGATTTATAAAAGGTGATATAGTGGCAATGTGTAAATTGGGGAGAAAAAAGGGGGAGGTATGTTTGAGCTTGAAGTGAGTGAAGCGGCAGAAGTTAAAGATTTAAATTATATTGGTCACAGTAATCGGAATCGAAAATATAAATGCTCACTACGATGTGTGAATCAAAGAATATTGGTTAAGTGAAATTCAAAAAATAGCAGATGACAGCAGTGCATTTTCGGAAGTCACGGTGTGAATGCTCTGAATAAGTTTAAGAAACAGAGCAAAGTAATTATTGCTAATAGATATGACAGCTGTTTGGAAGATGTGAACGAGAAAGTCTATACAGGAGATATGTATAGGTGAGATAGATAATAGGAGTATGATGAAGCTGGTAATTATCAAAACAGCCTTTTATATCTAAAATTTAATTATGTGAGTTGAGACGGAGATAAGAGTAATGAAAAATGATATGCCAAATTTGAAACCAGTAAGTCCATTTTATCGGGATTATGTTAAAAGAATACTAGACCTAGCCATTGCTATTCCGGTGCTAATAGTTGTGGCTATGCCAATGGTGATTACGGCAATAGCAGTCAAATTAGATTCAAAGGGACCAGTTCTTTTTAAACAGGAGCGTATTGGTAAAGATGGACGGGTTTTTAAAATGTTAAAGTTCAGATCCATGTGTGTAGGAGCTGAGAAAACAGGAACCGGTGTTTACTCTAGAAAAGGTGATATTAGGGTTACTCGTGTTGGTAGATTTATACGAGCTACAAGCCTTGATGAATTGCCTCAGCTAATTAATGTGATTAGAGGAGACATGTCACTGATTGGTCCTAGACCACCATTGACTTATCATCCATGGTCGCTTGAAGAATACACAGAAGAACAGCTTCATATGTTCGATGTTCGTCCCGGCCTTTCTGGTTGGGCTCAGATTAATGGAAGAAAGGATGTAGAGTGGTACCATCGCATAGAATTGAATGTTTGGTATGTAAGACACGTTAGATTTTCATTGGATGCCCAAATAATTTTTTTGACTATTTTTAAAGTACTTAAAAATGAAGATAATGAAAATATTGGAGAGACATTAAAAAGGTAAGAGGTGATAACTGTGGCACTAAAGTTAATGTATATAACAAATAATCCTGACATTGCTCGTATTGCAGAAGCAGCGGGTGTAGATAGGATATTTATTGATATGGAGTATATTGGAAAAGATGCCAGACAAGGTGGCATGGATACCGTACAGTCTCATCACACCATAAGTGATGTCAGGAGAATATCAGAAGCTGTCAAAACTGCTGAAGTGTTGGTACGGGTTAATCCAATTCACGAGGCATCTAGAGATTATGTCTCATCAAAGGAAGAAATTGATTTAGCTATTGAAGCAGGGGCAGACATTTTGATGCTTCCATTTTTTAAAACTGTGGATGAAGTGGAATATTTTATAAGATACGTGAACAGACGGGCTAGGGTAATGTTATTACTGGAAACTCTGGAAGCAGAGGATGTTGTAGACGATATTTTAAAGCTTGATGGAATAGATGAGATGTTTATCGGTTTGAATGATTTATCTTTGGGATATGGCAAGAAGTTTATGTTTGAATTATTAACTGATGGTACGGTTGAAACATTGTGTTTAAAATTCAGACAAAAGAAGATTCCGTATGGATTTGGAGGAATTGCTTCTCTTGGTAAGGGAATGTTATCAGCAGAATATGTAATCCGGGAACATTATAGATTAGGGTCAACCTGCGTGATTTTATCAAGAAGCTTCTGCAAAGTAGATAATATGACAGATCTGAAAGAAGTTCGGACAGTATTCGATAAGGAATTGCCCAAAATAAGAGAACTTGAAAAAGAGTGTGAAATGTACAGCAGATATTTCTGGGAAAATAGGAAGGAAGTAGAAGAAAAAATTAAGTATATCTGTGGATAATAAGGAGACAAAATGAACCTATTGATTACTGGAGCTTGGAAGACAGGAAGGGTATACATAGAGAAATTAGAAAAAATGGGTCATAGTATAGAATTTATAGAGTTCGAAACAGATGAGATACCTTGTGATTATGACTGGATTGAGGGAGTTGTATGCAATGGATTATTTTTATCACACTCGATCGAGAAATTTGTAAATTTAAAATATATACAGTTGACCAGTGCTGGATTTGACCGGATATCGATGGATTATGTTAATGACCATGAGATAGAGATCCATAATGCTAGGGGCGTGTACAGTATTCCAATGGCTGAATTTGCAGTATATGGAGTTTTGGAATTATATAAACAGGGAAAAAAGTTCTGGAAAAACCAAAAACTGCATAAATGGGAAAAGCAGAGAGATTTGTTAGAATTGTTAGGAAAGAACATCTGTATAATAGGATGCGGAAGTGTCGGGACAGAATGTGCAAAACGTTTTCAGGGATTTGGATGTCAAATAGTAGGAGTTGATAAATATGCGAGGTATGACCAGTACTTTGATAAAATGTTGGGGATAGAAAATATGGAAACGATTCTTCCAGAAAGTGACGTGGTAATATTGACCATTCCTTTGACTGGAGATACTAGGCATTGGATGAATGAGAAGAAATTGAAACTTATGAAAGATAGTGCTGTTCTTGTGAATATAGCAAGAGGAGCGGTTGTTGATACGGAGGCTCTAATCCAGAGACTTCCATGTCTTGGTGGAGCAGTCCTTGATGTGTTTGAAGAAGAACCATTAGGAGAGGAAAGTGTATTGTGGGATATGGAAAATGTGATAATGACACCTCATAATAGTTTTATTGGTGAGAGAAATGAAGAGAGATTAGTAAGTATTATTTTCTCTAATTTGTATGCCTATAAAGATGTAAATTAATAATAGTGAGAGTAATAAATGTTTTTAAATAAGTGAAATTATATACATAAAATTTTGTGTGAGATGACTGAATTACACAATAAAATTTATATCAGAGGATTTGTATTTACAGATGATAAGTTAGATGAAAACGCATAT
>JAUNGR010000075.1 GCA_030524485.1 bacterium
ATGAAAAAACAATAAAAATTTCTCTCATGTTTCCTACAACTTTCCTAATAATATAATTCCTTTTAAAACAAAATTATCATCTAGTTTTTGTCTATATATTTTATTAGTAAAAATTATTCTTATTCGCTGAACAATGGAATTTTCAGCTTTTAATAATTCGTATAGCAATCTTTTTTCTTTTTCTGGTACAGAAAAACTACTATTAAAAATTTTTACTTGTCTGTATATCTCTCCCCTAGGACGAAGCAATTGCCTCATGCGGTACTTGAAAAGTCCTTTTTTGCTTAACATCGCCCCAGATGTATTCTTCCCATGTTGTCGATAGCGAATATAGGGAGTTGTATCATAAATCACTTCTCCAAAGCAGGAAGCCGTCAGATAAAGCCACCAATCGTGCATAATAACAGCATCCAAGTTTTGAGGAATGTGCTCCCGAATCAAACGCAGCAGTTCTCGATTGATTACAGCAGTGCATCCAGTACAGATATTCTGTACCAAAGCATTTCCAAAAGAAATCTTTCGTACCGGACGGCTCACTGTTACAGAAATTGGTTCTAATTTCTCATCTACAATGTACTTGTCGCTGCAATATAGAACCGGAATAACAGGAGTGGGAGCCGTCCTTTCTTTTTCTTGTATTTTGAGGATGGCATGATGTAACTTTTCTGGCAGCCACTCATCGTCTTGGTCTGCAAAGGAAAAATAAGCAATAGAAGTATCTTCTATATCAGCTTTTTGAATCAACTCAAAGAAGCTTTTTTGTACCCCGATGTTTTCCCCTTGGAACCAATGAATCCATGGATATTTTTCAGCATACTCATTTAAAATTTCCTGTGTGCCATCGGTGGAGCCGTCATCTCGAATCAGCAGTGTTTGTTCCACTCCAGTTAGCCTTACAATGCTTTCTAGTTGAGTACGGATATAAGCTGTACCATTATAAGTTGACATTAAAATCTGTACTTTTTGCTTTGCTTTGTCCATTTCTTTATCTGTCATTGCTTCACTTTAATTCCTATATCTAGTATTGATATTGCTGATACTGCTGTAAAAGTTCCTCCACTGCATTATCTATGTTATAAGGAGATTGTTCCATGGCTTGTACGACATCAAGGTTTCGTAGGGGCTGAGTGGAGTTTTTGATTGTTAGAACTTTGTCTGCCCATATTTGTATCTCATGTTTACTTTCCGAGCCTGTAGATGGAAGGGGTAAAAAGTGTACATGAGAGCTGATGGCTGCCTCTTTTGGAACAAACTCAGATGCCAAACATTCCAGACCGTTTGCTTGTGCTTCCAACAGGGAAATTCCTACCCCTTCAAACAGAGAAGGTAAGAGATATAAATCCATTGCCTGTAGCAAGTCTGGAACGTCATTTCGTGCCCCTAAAAACAGCACAGCATCTGCAATTTCCAAGGTTTTGGCTTTGTTTTTTAACAGTTGCATCAAGCTTCCATCTCCTACCAAAAGTAGGCGGGTTCTTGGGTCTTTTTGATGCAGCAGAGCAAATACATCAAGTAAAAAAGAATGATTTTTTTGTCGCTCCAATCTTCCGATATGCCCTAACACAAAACAATTGTTCAACTGGTATTGTCGTCTAAGTTCTGTTCTTTTTTCTGGACAAAAGTGATACCGCTCCATTGCAATCGCATTTCGCATAATAAAAACCGGTTGTTCTTTCATACACTTTCTTCCATATAAAAAGGAGGCGGCATCCGTGGAACAGGCAAAACGTTTGCAATGCATCCAACGAATCGGCAAACAAAGAAGATGATTTCGGAAAGCAGCAAGCGAGCGGTCGGAATACTTTGTAGCATGACAATGTACAATAAAATGTTTCAAACCATATTTCGCAGCCATAGGCTTTAGCAAAAACGATAAGTAGACCTCGTGATTTTGGAGCCAATCGTATTGTTTTGCCTTTGTTCGGAAAAAGGTATCTAGTTGCCGCAAGGAGGAAAAAGCATTTTTTAATCCTAGTTTTTTGATATAAGTAATGCTGCCGCCAAGAGAGAGAATTTCCTTTTCATAAGACTCTTCTTGTGTTTGACAGGAAAGGAAACAGAGGAAATCAAACTGGATTTTTGTAGGATCCATTTGGCGGTAATAATTCATAATCGCATTCATAACACCGCTCCAAACAGCGGGAATCGAGACAAAATGCAAAACTCGAATCATAGCCTTCCTCCGCTTCTTTTCGTTGTCCTATTGGGTTTCTTTTGTTTGAGTACCCTTTTGTACCATTTTCTTGTCCTTTTATATACGGCGTTTCATTGCGTTCACTGTATAACGCAAAAAATAAGGAATGCTTTGCGAAATAGAGAGTCCCTCGTTTTTTCGATAGAGCATCCAAATTCGTTTCAAAGCTCGTACCTTATTAGAAGACATACTCTTCATCCCTCTTGTGCGTGCAGGTCTTCGATACAAGGTTAAGTTTTCCTGCAATCCATATCCACAATATCCGGCTCTTAAGATATTCCACCAAGTAGCGGTATCCTCACTTTCGATTTGAGGCATCTGTAATAGCCTGTCCGAAATTTTCTGTCGATCAAACATCACTGTGGAGGTAAAGATGGTTGTGTTTCCTAATGCCTCCTGATAGGTCATACATTTGGGTATGCTTGTTACTTTTCCGCTTCCTTTTCCTTCATGATTTGCAAATTCATAATCGGTAAAAGAAAAGGCACAGTGATTGCTTTGCATAAAGTCAAGCTGATGCTCCAACTTCTCGGTTTTCCAGATATCATCTGCATCCAGAAAGGCAAGATATCTTCCTTTTGCAGCACGAACTCCGCTGTTCCGTGCTTGGGCTACGCCGATATTTTGAGGAAGATGAATCACTCGCATTCGAGGGTCTGTGAAAGAATCGAGGAATGCACCGCTTCCATCTGTGGAAGCGTCATCAATCCAGATGGCTTCCCAGTTAGAAAATGTCTGTTTCAACAAACACTGAAGGGTATCTGCAAGATAGAGTTCTTGATTATACACCGGTATCACGATACTGATTTGCGGAGTTGCGTTCATTCCTTATTTCCTCCCGAAGACTTCGGATAATTGTGTTTATATCGTGCATCAGAAGGAAATTTCACACAGAGCAGAAGAAAAAACAGAACAGAGTCTCGGTTTGAGGGCAAGAATCGTGACCAATTTTTACATATTTCCCCAAAAAATGGACTCTATAACAAAAATTTTGTAAAATGTAAACTTTTATGAATTGTATTCTTAAGATAAAGGTGCTATACTATCCTAGAATCGGTTGATATAAACACAATTATCCATGGGCAAGCTCACAGGAATTGAAATGGAGAGTCTGAAAGAAGAATGAAAACAGTTTTACTAGTAACCACTGTCAGCGGTTTTGTGCCTCAATTTGAGATGAATAATGTTCGGTTGCTCCAAGGCATGGGCTATGAGGTGCATTATGCCACCAACTTAAAGACTCCTTCTTATGGAACCGATAATTCCCGCCTAGAGGGAACGGGCATTGTCTGTCATCAAATTGACTTTGAGCGAAGCCCCTATACCTTAAAAAACTTGCGGGTGTATCGCCAACTCAAGTTGCTTATGGAGAACAATCGCTTTTCTCTGGTTCACTGCCACACTCCCATGGGAGGGGCAATGGCACGACTTGCCGCACATATGACACACACCAAACCGGTGATCTATACAGCTCACGGGTTTCATTTTTATAAAGGAGCACCTTTTAAGAACTGGCTGCTTTACTTTAGCATGGAGCGGTTTTTCTCTCGTTGGACGGATGTACAAATCTGCATCAATCAGGAAGATTATCAACGGGCTGTGAAATCCTTTCATGCCAAAAAGGTGGTGTATCTGGCTGGAGTTGGAATTCCCCTTGCTCAATTTGAAAATGGATTTTCGTCCCCAAAGGGGGAACAACGAGAAGAACAAGAATTACAAAAACAAGTCCAAAAGGAGAAAAAGGAACTGGCTCTTCCGGATAACAAAACGGTTTTATTGTCGGTGGGAGAGTTGATTCCGAGAAAGAATCATGCCTTGCTGCTTCGAGCGTTAGCAAAAACAAAAAATCGAGACTTTGTATATTTGATTTGTGGGCATGGCGAGCTGGAGGAAGAACTAAAGGCTCTGACACAAAAATTGGGTTTGGAAAAGCAGGTATTTTTCATGGGATATCAAACCGATATTGCAAAGTTCTATCGCATGGCGGATGCGTTTTTGTTTCCGTCTTTGCAAGAGGGATTGCCGATGGCGATGATGGAAGCGATGGCAGAGGGACTGCCCATTCTGGCATCGAATATTCGAGGCAATCGTGATTTGTTGGCACATGATCCCGCTGCTTTGCTTTCTCCCAAAAGAGAGGACGAATGGACAGCGGCCTTGGATCGATGGATGCTGCATTTTGATGTGTTACGCAAAAGGCAGAACAATCGCCAGCATATCGAAGCCTATGACAGCCATTTTGTCACGGAAAAAATGGCACATATTTATAAGGAAGTACTTGGTTCAATAATAGATACAAATACGTAGTAAGTAGGAAACTATAAAGGTATAAATAGCTATAGGTGCTAGGAACTAAACAGTAAGAAGTCAGTCATGAAGAACTTGATGGATGAGTGGAGGATATTATGCCGAAAGTGTCTGTATTAATGGGAGTGTATAACGGAGCAGCGATTTTAAAAACTGCCATCTCTTCCATTCAAAAGCAGAGCTTTCAAGATTGGGAGTTCATCATTTGTGACGATTGCTCCACTGACACTAGTTATGAGATTCTTTGTGAATTGGCGAAACAAGATAGTAGAATCCACATTTTAAGAAACGCTCAAAATAGGAAGTTGGCTGCCACTTTAAATCGCTGTCTGAAAGTCGCAAAGGGAGAATACATTGCCCGCATGGATGACGATGACTTTTCGTATCCAGAGCGGTTTCAAAAGCAGGTAGATTTTTTGGAAACGCATCCAGAATACGCTTTTGTTTCCAGTCTTGTGGATTGTTTTGATGGGAAACAAATCGTGAGAAATCACTTTTTGAGACCGGAAAAACCACAAGCAAAAGATTTTTTGAGCAGCACACAGTTTGTGCATCCGGCTACCATGTTTCGCCGTTCAGCTCTTCTCTCGGTGCAGGCGTATCGCGTGTGCAGATGGACGGAGAGAACCGAGGATTATGACTTATTTATGCGGCTCTATGCAGCTGGAATGCGAGGATATAACATCCAGCAACCATTGCTTCGCTACACGGTTAATGTATCAGGAATGCAGAAAAAACGACTGTATCGCTATCGAATCAATGAGGCAGTGGTGCGGTATCAGGGCTTTCGTGCCATGGGACTTTTGCCAAAGGCATGGCCATGGGTACTCCGCCCCCTATTGGTGGGTTTGATTCCGCAAACATGGATTTGGAAACTCGGCTATGCGAAAAACAAGAAATAAGGACAAACAGACATGATTGGAATTGTGATACTCACCTATAACACTTGGAAAGACACCCTTCGCTGCATCCAAAGCATTTATCAATCCGAATGCAGGCAAGCATACCACTTATATTTGGTGGACAACGCTTCTCCCATTCGTCCGGATGAGGAATTCTTTGCGGCTTTGGAGGCGGAAACATACACCTATGTATGTGCCGAAAAAAATCTGGGATACTCAGCCGGAAATAACATAGGAATCCGCTATGCTCTCCAAGATGCCTGTGACGCTATCTTAATTGCAAACAACGATGTGACGTTTCAAAAAAACTGCATTGATTTGTTATATGCATATTTACAAAAGCATCCTCAAACAGGTATTGTCGGGCCTAAAATCTATGATTTAAACGGTCAGCTTCAACGAAAGTGTATGTCCATAAAGACCGGTCCAAGGGAGAAATATCTGCTGAGAACCCGCCTATATCTACTCTTTCCCTTTTCCAATCGCCGCTATTGGTGCATGAATCGGGATTATGAAAAAGAAACCTTCCATCCGTATGCGGTTTTGGGCTGCTGCTTTCTGATGAGCCGTAACTGTGCCGAACAGATAACACCTTTTGATGAAAATACCTTTTTGTATGAGGAAGAGTTTATTATTGGCATCCGAATGCAGGAAGCAAAGTTAAAAACAACCTATTTCCCCCGTGCTGTGATTTGGCATCTGCATGGCGGAAGTACCCATACCGTCCGAGCTTTTGCTTATATCTGTAAGATTCAGAGTGAGATTTACTATTGCAGAGCCTATTTGGGAATGAGCAAGGCACAGATTTTTCCTTTGTACTGCTATCGAACGGCTTTGTATCTCCTTAAGGGGATACGGAATTCCGAATTTAGAGAAAATTGGAAGAAATACAAACAAGTCACTCATCTTGCTTTTGAGAAAAATTACCACTCAGGAGGATCGAAACCTTGAAAGACATTCAACAACTCGAACAGGAAATAGCACAATTAAAAAACGATAACCAACAGTTGTTGAAGGACTATTGGCAGGAAAAACGCAGGTTAGAAAAAGAAGTACGACAGCTGCGTGCCGATTACGATGCGATTCGGAATTCTCGCTTTTGGCGTATGACTGCTCCCGCTCGAAAAATAGTGGAAAAAAGCAAAATTACGATTTATAAGTATCCTTTTCTGCGTCTTCCTTATAAGTTTATCTCCATCACTTTGACGGAGGGCTTTGGCAAAACACGACAAATGATGCGGGAGCGAAAAGAGTTTCAGCGTAACCTAAAAAGCGGACGAAAAGAATATCAAAAACTCCAGAAAGCCCGCATAGAAGAATGCAAATTGAAAGTCTCCATTATTGTTCCCAATTACAATCACGAGAAGTATTTGAGAAAGCGTTTGGACAGCATATATGCACAGAGTTATCAGAATTATGAGGTTCTACTTTTGGATGACTGTTCCTCGGATAACAGCAGAGAAATCTTAAAAGAATATGCTCAAAAACATCCCCAAAATACCCGCCTGCTTTTCAATACCCACAACAGCGGTGGTGTATTTCGGCAATGGAAAAAAGGCATACAAGCGGCAAGTGGAGACCTATGTTGGATGGCAGAAAGCGATGACTTTGCAGACCCTAATTTTTTAGAGACTCTGGTTCCTTTCTTTGCAGATGAGTCCGTTATGCTTGCTTATGCACATATGAATTTTTGGCAAAATGGTAAGGCCTGTGCTTTTACGTATGAAAACTATCTGTCTCCCATCAAACATCAAGTATGGAAACAGGAATATGTCCGCTCCGCTTATCAGGAAGTGAAGGAGGCACTGGGAATTAAAAATGTGATTCCCAATGCAAGTGGTGTTGTTTTTCGCAAGCCTAATCATCTTTCTATTTTTGAAGATACCAATTTTTTAAATATGAAAATATGTGGAGATTGGATTTTTTACTTAAATTTGATTGTGGGAGGTAGAATTGCCTATTCTCCTCTGACGAACAATTATTTTAATTTGCACGATGACAGCTCTTCCAAAATAACACATACCAAAGAATGCTACTACCAAGAACACGCTGCGGTGGCAGAAACCATAGCTTCTTTCTATCCAGACTGTGAAGAAGCCCTCCGACAAAATCGGGAAATCATCCATGCTTATTATGGCTCCGTGATGCAGCATCCCAATGAGGAAGAGTTTCAGGAATTATACAACGATACAGCTATTCAGAATGCTTTACAGCATCGAAAATCTTCCATATTGATTTCTATTTATGCCTTCTCTTTGGGAGGTGGGGAGATTTTTCCGATTCGTTTGGCAAATGCCTTAAAGAGAATGGGATATCCGATAACGATACATTGCTTGAGTACCACTCCAAGGCAACAGCAGGTGGTGGAAATGCTGGATTCTGAAATTCCGATTGTTTATGCGGCTACAGAAACTGAAATGGAAGCTCTGCTGCGAGAGTTCCACTTTGATGTTATCAACACGCATCATCAGTCCAATCAACATTTAATCGGGGAGATGTACTATAGAAATCCCTCTATTTTAAAAGGAATTCGCCACATTGCTACTATGCATGGGATGTACGAAGCTTTGCCGGACACCTACATTATGGATTATCTTCCGATTATTGACGATTCCGTGGATGTATGGACAAGAGTTGCGGAAAAGAACCTCGAACCTTTTAAAAAGGCTCATATTTACTATGAGGATAAACATGTGCGGATTCCCAATGGCATTTCAATCCCAGAAACATTCACCATCACCAGAGAAGAACTCTCGATTTCAAAAGAGGCCTTTGTACTTTGTCTGGCAAGTCGAGCACTGCCGCAAAAGGGATGGCTGGAAGCCATAGAAGCCGTCACGGATGCCAGAAACAAGAGTCATAAGGATATGCATCTTCTGCTGTTGGGCAGTGGAGAAATGTACGACCTTCTCAAGAAACAGGGAGTACCGGAATATGTACATTTGCTTGGTTTTGTCAGGGATACCTGCCAGTATTATCACATCAGTGATATGGGCTTCCTCCCCTCGTATTTTTCGGGAGAAAGTATGCCGCTTACCATCATCGAAGCTTTTTGCGTGGGGAAACCGGTAATTGCCTCAAACATAGGAGAAACACCTTGGCTTTTAAAGGATGAAGCCAGCGGCAAGATGGCGGGACAATTGTTTGATTTGGTGAATGGAACGGTTCCGGTCAAAGAGGTTGGAGATATCCTTGCAGCATTTGCTGTAGACTCTGAGAAATATCAGGCAGCGGCAAGAATTGCAAGCAAAAAGGCGGGCATGTTCGATATTCAGAACGTTGCCAAAGAATATTTAAAGATTTTTCATTCAGAAAGTCCCTCTGCCCAATAAGCTTGGATATTCCTGATATTTCTGAATGTATGCTGCTTGCCTAGCAGCGAGACTTTCATAGCAAAAGTGAGGACATTATGAAAAGAAACTATATCAAACAGTGTGCTTTTATTCTGATATCCTTTGTTATTTTAGCTTTTCTATTTAAATGGGTGGTAGGAACTGCCTTTCAATATCGGATGGAGAGCGAAGGACATTATGAAAATACCGCAGCGGTGGGAGAATTGATAGAAGGAAGTATCGTATCTCAGGACTTTTCAACCACACTAGATACCATAGATACCATTTCTCTGCCTTTGGGAACGTATCAACATTCGCTTTCCGGCAGTTTGACTTTGACCCTCAAAAATAAAACGGAGCAAGTGGACTATCCAGAAATTTCATACGAGGTATCTTCCGTATCCGATGGAGCTTGGAATGATATTTCTCTTCCCTTTGAAGTGACAGAGGCAGCGGGAAAACAATTTCAACTGGAAATTCAAGGCCACTCTCCCGAAAATCAAGCACCCACTTTATATTATGACCAAAATTCCTTTGATAAAAATTTTACGGTTGGAGCGAACAACTACATTGGTGAATTAAGCTTTGCCGTTAAGGGAAAACATTTTTATCCACTCTATGCTTATTATGAGCTGATAGTGGCAGGAATTGTGGCTGTTTTGCTGCTCTTCATGCTTTGGATTTATCGCTGTCTCTTGAAGGGAAAAACAAATTTTGTGCTAACTATGCTGTTGATGTGGAAAAAATACCGTTTTCTCATCAAGCAGTTGGTGGGACGTGATTTTAAGACGAAATATAAGCGTTCCGTTCTGGGATACTTATGGAGTTTCTTGAATCCTCTTTTAACGATGCTGGTACAATATGTTGTTTTTTCTACTATTTTCAGAGGAGACATCGAGAACTTTCCTGTGTACTTGCTGGCCGGCATTGTATTTTTTAGTTTCTTTCAGGAAGCTGTTGGACAGGGACTCATTGCCATTGTCGGAAATGCCTCTTTAATTACAAAGGTATATGTCCCCAAGTACATTTATCCGATTACAAAAGTATGGTCAAGTTCCATTAACCTGCTGATTTCCTTAATTCCTCTGCTGATTTTAACCTTATTTACAGGTGCTCCTGTCAATCAGACTCTAATCCTTTTGATTGTACCAGTGACTTGCATCTTGGTATTCAGCATAGGTTTTTCTCTGATTTTATCCACTTCGATGGTATTTTTCAGGGACACACAATACTTATGGGGCATTATCAGTTTGGCTTGGATGTATGCCACTCCCCTGTTTTATCCCATTACCATTTTACCGGAAAGGATTAAGTCTTTGCTTCGCTTTAATCCACTTTACCACTTTGTCACTTTTGTGCGAACCGTTCTGATTTATGGAGTATCCCCAGAACCGGCTCTGTATGTACAATGCATCGGTTGGGCTTTCTTTGTACTGCTGATTGGAATGCTAATTTTCAAACGCAATCAGGATAAATTTGTGCTTTATATCTAATTCCGGAGGATTCAATATGATTGACGTAGAACATATCACAATGAAATTTAATATGGTAAATGACCGAGTTATGAGTCTGAAGGAATATTTTGTTGCCTTTCTGGAGCACCGCCTCCGCTATGAGAATCTGCTGGTTTTAAACGATATCAGCTTTCATGTAGACAAAGGAGAAGTCGTTGGAATCATCGGAAGAAACGGAGCCGGAAAAAGTACTTTGCTGAAGATTATATCCGGTGTCCTAAAACCCACCAGCGGAAACGTTCGATTAAATGGCTCCATTGTTCCTATGTTGGAATTGGGTTCCGGTTTTGATATGGAATTAACCGGACGAGAAAATATCTTTCTGAACGGAGCGATTTTGGGATACGATGAGAAATTTCTAAAGGAACGTTTTGACAGTATTTTGGAATTTTCAGAACTGCAAGATTTTATTGATATGCCCATCCGAAACTACTCTTCCGGCATGTTGATGCGGTTGGCTTTCTCAATAGCAACGGTTGTGGAACCAGAGATTTTGATTGTGGATGAAATTCTCGCAGTAGGAGACGAGGGTTTTCAAAACAAAAGTAAGAAACGCATGTTGGAGCTGATGGGCGGTGGAACAACGGTACTTTTTGTTTCCCATAGCATTGCACAAATAGAAGAAATGTGTGACCGAGTGATTTGGTTGGAAAATCATCAAATACGAGAAATCGGTCCCACCAAGGAAGTATGCAAGAAATATAGAATTTATTGGAATCAAGAGGTGTAAGATGAGCGAAATAAAAAGAGTTGCAGTCACAGGAGCAAATGGATATATCGGATACCATGTGGTACAAGAATTGCTTTCCCAAAATTATGAAGTTATTGCCGTGGATTTGACAAACGATTCCATAGACCCCAGAGCCATTTTCAAAGCAATTGATATTTTCTCAGAGTTGAATTCCGCTTCCAACGAAAAATCCATTTACGAGGAACTGGGGAAACCCGATTTATGCATTCACCTCGCATGGCAGGATGGATTCAAGCACGATTCTCATAGACATATGGAAAACCTGTCCAATCATTATCGCTTTTTGCTTCAGATGATTGAGGCCGGTTGCAGTAACATTGCGGTCATGGGAAGTATGCATGAGGTAGGTTATTGGGAAGGAAAAATTGATGAAAATACACCTTGTAATCCTCTGTCCCAATATGGAATTGCAAAGAATGCCCTGCGCCAGTCTATGATACAACTGAGTAAGAGCCTGCCCTTTCAGTTATATTGGCTGAGAGCTTATTATATTTTGGGAGACGATGCCAAAAATCACTCTATCTTTGCAAAACTGGTTCAGGCAGAGGCAGAGGGAAAAACGTCTTTTCCATTTACAACCGGAAAAAATCAATATGACTTTATTGATATCCATGAACTGGCAATTCAGATTGTAGCTGCTGTTACCCAATCTAAAATTACAGGTATTATCAATGTATGCTCCGGACAACCGGTGTCTTTGGCAACTCGTGTGGAGCAATTTATCAAGGACCATCACTTTAAAATTCAATTGGATTATGGACGCTTTCCCGATCGCCCCTATGATTCTCCCATTACATATGGAGATGCAGAAAAGATTCAGTCTATTTTGCTGACAGCCAACACCAAGGGAGGTTTATGATGGAATACGGAAATGCAAAATGGAATTCATTGATTCCAAAACAAAACGAGAATAAATATCTGGATGAATCGTATCAGATTGTATTGGATAACCCCAACGCTTCCTTTTCGCTGCTCTCCAAAGAGGTGACTCCCAACGCTAAGGTTTTGGATGTGGGATGCAGCGATGGCAAATGGGGGCGATTTCTGAAAACACAAAATTGCCATGTCTGGGGAATGGATATTGACCCGGAGGCTTTAAAATATTTAGAGCCGCTCTCCTTGTACGAAAAGCTGCTTTGTTGTGATTTGGAAAATCAAGAACAAATGCAGGCAGCTTTCTCCCAAAAGGAATGCTTTGATTTTATTGGTTGTTTCGATGTGTTGGAGCATACCACCGCTCCCACTACTGCTCTGAATAACCTGCTTCCTCTGTTAAAGAAAAATGGAAAGCTTCTTATCAGCGTTCCTAATATTTCAAATGCGGATATCTTTTTAAATTTGATGTGTGGTAGATTTAATTACTCGGAAAAAGGAATTCTGGACAATACACATAATAAATTTTTTACCAAATATTCCTTTTTGCAGTGGATTTCTGACCTCAATCGGGACTTGCCTTATGCCTTAGACTGTGAATATATTGGTGGAACCTTTGGGTACACCGAATACTTGGAAGAGGTTAAGAAGCATTATCCGGAATTGTATTCGCTCATACAGTTCAATTCTGAGTTTAATGTCATACAGTTGCTTTTTGTGCTGACCAAGAAAGACAAGGGTTCCAAACTTCTTTATGAAGAAGAACTTAAAAATCCTTTTTATGATGGGATGTTGGAAGCGTTCCAGACGAAAATTGAGGAAAATTCTGCTTTACAAACCATGCTTGCTCAGAACAATATCAGCAAAAATGAGAGGGAAGACTATACAAACAGAATTTCCTTCTTAGAAAAAGAAGGGCAGAATGCAAAGCAAAATTGGCAGCAATGTGCCGAGCAGCTGGACCTTGCAAATAAAAGTTGGCAGCAGTGTGCCGAGCAGTTGGATGCTGCAAATAAG
>JAUNGR010000194.1 GCA_030524485.1 bacterium
TTTCTCCGTCCTTATTTGCACTGCCGGAACCGCCCATGGTCTTTAATGTCGGGAAAAGCAGCACATCACGAATTGCTGCGGAGTCTGTCAAAAGCATACACATTCTGTCAATTCCAAATCCAATCCCACCTGTCGGAGGCATTCCTACCTCCAATGCATTCAAGAAATCCTCGTCAGTGTGGTTTGCTTCCTCGTCTCCTTGTGCAAATAGCTCTTCCTGTGCTCTAAAACGCTCTCTCTGGTCAATCGGGTCGTTCAACTCTGAGTATGCATTTGCCATCTCCCAACCATTCATAAAGAATTCAAAACGCTCCACATACTCTGGATTTTCTGGTTTCTTCTTGGTCAACGGGGAAATCTCTATCGGGTGGTCCATAATAAAGGTCGGCTGTACCAGATGCTCCTCCACAAACTCCTCAAAGAACAGATTTAAGATATCTCCCTTTTTGTGTCTCTCCTCAAAAGCAACCTTCTTCTCCTTCGCTGCGGCTCTCGCCTCCTCCAGCGTATGAATCTCATGGAAATCCACACCAGAATACTGCTTCACGGCATCTACCATTGTAATACGTGCAAATGGCTTTCCTAAATCCATCTCAATGCCATTATAGACAATCTTTGTGCTTCCCAATACTTCCTGTGCCACAAAGCGATACAAGTTCTCTGTCAAATCCATCATGCCATGGTAATCGGTATAAGCCTGATACAGCTCCATCAGCGTAAATTCTGGATTGTGTCTGGTATCCAAGCCCTCATTGCGGAACACACGGCCAATCTCATAAACTCTCTCCAAACCACCAACAATCAATCTCTTGAGATACAACTCCAGAGAGATGCGCAGCTTCAAGTCCTCATCCAAGGCATTGAAATGGGTCTCAAACGGTCTTGCAGCGGCACCGCCGGCATTGGCCACCAACATAGGAGTCTCCACTTCCAGGAAGCCCTCCTGTCCCAAATACTTGCGGATGGCACTCAGAATTTTGGAACGCTTGATGAAGGTATCCTTCACATCTGCATTCATAATCAAATCCACATATCTCTGACGATAACGAGTGTCGGTATCGGTCAGACCGTGAAATTTCTCTGGAAGCACCTGCAGGCTCTTTGTGAGCAGAAGCACCGACTCTGCATGAATCGAAATTTCTCCAGCATTTGTCTTAAATACCGTTCCTTTCACGCCGAGGATATCACCAATATCCATCTTTTTGAAGTCCTTGTAGGACTCCTCTCCAACGTTATCTCTCGCTACATAGACCTGAATGTTTCCCTTCAGATCCTGAATGTTACAGAAGGAAGCCTTTCCCATCACACGCTTAAACATCATACGTCCTGCGATGGAAACTTCTTTTCCCTCCATCTCCTCAAAATGTTCCTTGATATCTAAGCTATGATGGCTCACATCATACTTTGTAATCTGAAAAGGGTCCTTTCCCGCTGCCTGCAGCTCCGCCAGCTTATCCCGACGAGCCTGCAGCACATGATTCAAATCCTGTGTCTTATTCTGATTCTGCTGCTCTGCCACGCTTCTTCCACTCCTTTATCCTAATCCATTTCTCTGTGTCATTTCTTGATTTTGTGTC
>JAUNGR010000195.1 GCA_030524485.1 bacterium
TTTAAAAAAATGCCTTCGGCATCTCAGCTCCCCTGCCCCTCAATCTTGAGGGGTAAGGGCTTGCTTTCTGCCTTACTTTGCTTCATAATAATCTCATGAATGTGATACAGAAGATGCTCAGAGATTATTACGAAATTATTGAATACAATTTAAATCCCAGACCTGTTGTCTTGGAAAATATCGAAAAAGTCATTAACTGCGGAGATCCTTCTTATGGCGGCGCCATGTATGGCTGCTCCCATTGCGGAACCTTCAAGTTTGTTCCTTTTCGCTGTCATTCCAAGTTTTGTCCTACCTGTGGCGCTAAATACTCCAATGACAGATCTACTGCTATGTCTTTTAAACTCATCAACTGTACCCACAGGCACCTGGTCTTCACCATTGACGAATCCCTCCGCCATTTTTTCCTTGAAGACCGCCTCCTCCTTAACTGCCTTTTTGAAGCTGTTTCCGATGTCATCAAGGAACTCTTTTTCTCCCTGAACAAATCTAAAAATTTTGTCCCTGGATTTATTTGTGTCCTTCATACCTTTGGCCGTCCCCTTGAATGGAATCCACACATCCACTGCCTTCTCACCGAAGGCGGATATTCCGATGACACTTCCTGGCGCACAGTGAAATTCTTCAATTATTCTTACCTCCGTAAGTCTTTTCAAACTGTCTTGTTAAATAAACTGGAAAAGCGCATTGGCTCTTCTTTTAAAAAAACTAAATCTCAAATATACCGTAAAGACAAAAATGGCTTTTATGTTTACGCAAAGCCTAATCTCTGTGACCCCAAATCCATTGTCAAATATGTCAGCCGCTATCTTGGCCGCCCTGTCATTGCACTTTCCAGGATTGATTCCTATGACGGGAATCACGTGACCTTTCATTACAACAGGCATGAAGACAATGCTTTTGTCAGAAAAACCCTTCCGGCGATTGACTTTATTAAGTTGCTTATCCAGCACATACCTGAAAAAAACTTCAAGATGACACGGTACTATGGCCTTTATGCAAGACACCGTGCTATTGACCAGAACCTTCACAAGGCTGTCCATAAATCAAAGCACCGGATCATCCTTGATTTCAACACCTGGCGCAAGCGCTTCCTGCTTACCATGGGCTATGACCCCCTGCAATGTCCAGGCTGCAAAAAGGAAATGCTCTTTCTTGAGCTGTATCACAAACATGAACGGGTTTCTCTGGAGGATTTATATAAAAGGACAATGATAAAGCATGGGCTTTATCCCCGCTCCCGGTCTGCTTGACATCTTCTCCCATCTGTTCCATACTGTATTTATTACAGATAGGAGGCTGATACATTGGATCAAGAATACATAAACGAACTCAGGCAAAAATATATCAAAAATCCACCAGAAGGAATGACACCCAACCTGGTCAGAAACATGACCGACTCCGACTTATTGGATATGCATTATTTTCTAACTGAAGATGATGATCTTGACGGTGACGGATTTGAAGAAGGCTTCTATATTGACCTTTTTTAACCACCGTCTGTTTCATCATGCCCGTTCCCTGCGGGCATTTTTCATTCAAAGATTCTCTGAAAGAAGAACTTTCCTTTAATA
>JAUNGR010000076.1:0-9889 GCA_030524485.1 bacterium
GGTGGGGCAGATGTTAAGTAACACCTTGGTGCAGCTCCTTGCCGGTGCTTTAAGCTTGGTGGGCACGCTGGCTTTGATGCTTTACACCAATATTTGGCTGACTTTGGTGACTCTTGTGATGGTGCCGGTGATGATGAAGGCCGGAGGTTTTGTGGCAGGGCGAAGCCAGAAATATTTCTCTGCCCAACAGTCCTCTCTGGGTTCCCTAAATGGCTACATTGAGGAGACCATCACCGGACAAAAGGTTCTCAAGGTGTTTAATCATGAGGAAGTGGCCGAGGAAGAGTTTGAAATTCTAAACCAAGACCTGCGTGACAAGCAGATCAAAGCACAGTTCTTTGGCGGTATCATGGGACCGGTCATGGGCAATTTGAGTCAGGTGAACTACGCTTTGACCGCCTGCATCGGTGGTCTTCTGTGTGTGATAAAGGGCTTTGATGTCGGCGGCTTGACGGTCTTTTTAAACTTTTCCCGCCAGTTTTCCCGCCCCATCAATGAGATTTCCATGCAGGTCAGCACGATTTTTTCAGCTCTTGCCGGAGCAGAGAGAGTGTTTGCCATGATGGATGAGAAGCCGGAGGAGGCAGATGCCCCAAATGCAGTCAGCATGAAAGACATGGAAGGCTTTGTGAGACTGGAACATGTGACCTTTGGTTATGTTCCAGAAAAGACTATTCTGAAAGATATCAGTCTGTACGCAAAACCAGGGCAGAAGATAGCTTTCGTCGGTTCCACCGGAGCCGGAAAGACGACCATCACCAACCTGATTAACCGTTTTTATGACATTCAAAGCGGCGAGATTACCATTGACGGTGTGAACATCCGCAACATTAAGAGAGATGAGCTGCGAAAGAACATTGCCATGGTGCTGCAGGACACCCATCTGTTTACCGGAACGGTGATGGAGAACATCCGCTATGGCCGCATGGATGCCACGGATGAGGAAGTCATTCAGGCGGCTAAGACAGCCTCCGCCGATTCCTTCATTCGCAGGTTGCCGCATGGCTACCAAACCATGCTGGAGGGAGACGGTTCTAACCTCAGTCAGGGGCAGAGACAGCTTTTAAACATTGCGAGGGCAGCCATCTCGAAGGCTCCGATTTTGATTTTGGATGAGGCAACCAGCTCGGTGGATACTCGAACAGAGAAACACATCGAGACCGGTATGGACCGACTGATGGCCAACCGCACCACCTTTGTGATTGCCCACAGACTTTCGACGGTGCGCAACGCAAATGCTATCATGGTTTTGGAGAACGGAAGCATCATTGAGAGAGGCGACCACGAAGATTTGATTGCCAAGAAAGGACGTTATTATGAGTTGTACACCGGCTTGAAAGAGCTGGATTAAGTGAGTGGTTGTCAAGCAGCTGTGCATCCAGTCTGCCCAGCTGCTTGACAGCACTTTCATTATGTTTGAAAGTCGATTGCTCCGTGCTTCGCACTCGTGCAATCGCCGCCAGTATTCATAATCCGGGCTATCGCCCTACTGATTCATACAGGCTTGGCTGTCAAATATCTGTGCATCCTTGGATGCGAGCATCCAGTCTGCCCAGCTGCTTGACAGCACTTTCATGATGTTTGAAAGTCGATTGCTCCGTGCTTCGCACTCGTGCAATCGCCCCGTATTCCGCACTCTGGACTATCGTCCTCCGTGCTCCATACGGGTTAGCCCGTCCGATGTTTGCATGTCCTTGTGTGCAAGCACACGGTCCATGCAACCGCCGTCCGGGACTTTCAAAGTAAAATTTTGCTAAAAGACCTTAAAATTGCATTGTAGGAAAAACTTGTCTGGTGATGAGTTTTATGCTATCATAAGAAGTGTGAAACATGTCGGAACGGAGGAGTTATCACTTCTTCAACATAGACCTAACATAAGTGTGCCGGACAAAACAGTCCAGAAGGGGGTTTTTACAGAGTTGTCATACGGCTTTGTAAAAACCCCCGCTCTATGTATAGAGTATTGATAATCCTTTCACAAACGACAAGGTTCGGGAGTTGATAAAGAGCTTCTGAACGGCTGGATCAAAAGAATAAAAGAAAGAAGGTAGAGAGAATGGGTTTGGCTACATTTAAAGGCGGAGTTCACCCCTATGAGGGAAAAGAACTGTCCAAGGACAGACCGGTACAAACTCTGCTCCCAAAGGGCGAGCTGGTTTATCCAATGTCTCAGCACATCGGTGCGCCGGCAAAGCCTATTGTTGCCAAGGGGGACCGTGTGTTAGTGGGACAGGTTCTCGGAGAAGCCGGAGGCTTTGTATCGGCACATGTGATCAGCTCTGTTTCCGGAACGGTGAAGGCTGTGGAGCCACGTCTGACCGTCAGCGGAAATATGGTGAATTCCGTGGTTGTGGAAAATGACAACCAGTATGAGCTGGCCGAGGGAGTGGGTACAAAGAGGGACCCCGAAAAACTGTCCAAGGAGGAAATCCGTGCCATCATTAAGGGAGCGGGAATTGTCGGCATGGGTGGAGCCGGTTTCCCGACGCATGTAAAGCTGACTCCGAAGGATGACAGTAAGATTGACTATGTGATTGTCAATGGTGCAGAGTGTGAACCTTACCTGACATCGGATTACCGCATGATGTTGGAGGAGCCGGAGAAGATTGTGGGAGGGCTGAAGATTATCCTGCAGCTTTTCCCGAACGCAAAGGGAATCATTGGCATTGAAGACAATAAGCCGGAGGCGATTTCGGCTATGACCAAGCAGACGGAGAAGGAGCCAAACATCCAGGTGGTTCCATTAAAGACCAAGTATCCGCAGGGAGGTGAGCGTACCCTGATTTTTGCCACAACCGGAAGAAAGATCAATTCCACCATGCTTCCGGCCGACGTAGGCTGCGTGGTCAACAACGTGGATACGGTGATTGCCATCTATACGGCGGTCTGTGAGAGTACCCCGAGCATCCGCAGAATCATCACGGTGACCGGAGATGCCATCACGACCCCGCAGAATTTTAAGGTGCCGACGGGCATCTGTTACCGTGAGCTTGTGGAGGCAGCGGGTGGTTTTCGTGAGGAGCCGGAGAAGGTGATTTCCGGCGGTCCTATGATGGGACAGGCTCTGTTTACTCTGGATGTGCCGGTTATGAAGGCTTCTTCCGCCGTGTTGGCTTTGACCAAGGATGAGGTGGCTGCTCTGGAGCCGTCTGCCTGCATTCGTTGTGGACGCTGTGTCTCTGTCTGTCCGGGAAACATTGTTCCGCAGATGCTGATGGAAGCGGCAGAGCAGAAGAATGTGGAGAAGTTCGTGAAATTAAACGGTATGGAATGCTGCGAGTGTGGATGCTGTTCCTTTATCTGTCCGGCAAGAAGACCGCTGACACAGGCATTTAAATCCATGAGGCTGGCTGCAAGAGCTGCGGCACAGGCGAAGAAAGCGTAGGAGGTGCAAAAATGGCTAAATTATGGAATGTATCATCCTCCCCTCACGCAAGAAATACCGATACCACAAGCAAAATTATGTTTGATGTAGCGATTGCCATGCTTCCTGCCACCATCTACGGTGTCTGGCAGTTTGGCTTGAAAGCACTGCTGATTGTATTGGTCAGCGTGCTTACCTGCGTGTTGTCCGAGTATGTGTATGAGACCCTGATGGGAAGAAAAGTCACGGTTCAGGACGGCAGTGCCGTAGTGACAGGCTTGATTCTCGCCCTGAATATGCCGCCGGAGGTGCCATTGTGGATTCCGATGATAGGCGGTGTGTTTGCGATTATTGTGGTAAAGCAGCTGTTTGGAGGTCTGGGACAGAACTTTATGAATCCGGCTCTGGCTGCAAGATGTTTTCTTTTGATTTCCTTTGCGGGACGTATGACAACCTTCACCCTTGATGGGGTGAGTGGAGCGACCCCGTTGGCAGATTTGAAGGCAGGATTGCCTGTGGACGTACCGGCCATGTTCGTGGGAAAAATTCCGGGAACCATCGGTGAGGTTTCTGCGATTGCTCTTTTGATTGGAGCGGCTTATCTGGTGCTTCGTAAGGTGATTGCCCTGCGGATTCCGCTTACATACATTGCAACAACCATCGTGTTTGCAGCCATCTTTGGCGGACATGGACTCAGTGCCAACTATCTGTTGGGACACTTGTTTGGTGGTGGTTTGATTTTTGGAGCCTTCTTTATGGCAACGGACTATGTGACCAGCCCGATTACCGTGAAGGGACAGTATGTATATGGCGTGATTTTGGGTGTGCTCACCGGAATCTTCCGTATTTTTGGAGGTTCTGCCGAAGGCGTGTCCTACGCCATCATCTTCTCCAACATTTTGGTACCTCTGATTGAGCGCTATACACTGCCAATCGCATTCGGAAAGGAGGCAAAGAAATGAAAAAAGCAGGATTTATGAAAGATGCTCTGATTTTGTTTGCAATCACTCTGATTTCCGGCGTGCTTTTGGGCGGCGTTTACGAGATGACAAAGACGGTCATTGCCGAGAAGGAAGAAGCGGCAAAGCAGGAGACTTATCGGGAAGTGTATGCGGATGCGGCTTCTTTTGCGTTAAATGAGGAACTGACCGAAAAAGCGGCAACGGCGGACTTGTCTTCCTACGATAAGGTGACGGTATCTGAGATTTTGGATGCGTTGGATGCATCTGGAACTGTCATCGGACATCTGGCAACTTCCACCTCTGGTGCTGGTTATGGAGGCAATGTCACTCTGACCATCGGCATCACAAACGAGGGAGCCATCACAGGAATTGGTTTCTTGACCTTAAACGAGACCCCAGGTCTTGGTATGAAGGTGGCGGACGATGCCTTCAAGGGACAGTTTGTCGGAAAAAATGCAGAACAGTTGACTTTGGTGAAGGGTGGCGGAGCCTCCGGAGAGGATGAGATTGATGCCATCAGCGGTGCGACTGTGACTTCGTCGGCCGTTACCAATGCAGTCAATGCAGCTCTGTTCTTAGTGGCTTCAAATTAGGAGGTGGAGAAAGATTATGAATAAATGTACAGAACGTGTATATAACGGCATTGTGAAAGAAAATCCCACCTTCGTTCTGATGCTTGGTATGTGTCCAACCCTTGCGGTGACAACCTCTGCAATGAATGGTTTGGGCATGGGACTCACAACAACCGCCGTGCTGATTTTTTCAAACTTAATTATTTCCGCACTGCGCAATATCATTCCAGACCGAGTGCGTATTCCGGCTTTCATCGTGATTGTCGCTTCTCTGGTAACGATAGTGCAGCTGTTGTTGCAGGCTTATTTATCAACCCTGTATGACGCACTGGGAATTTACATTCCTTTGATCGTGGTAAACTGTATTATTTTGGGACGTGCAGAGTCCTACGCTTCCAAGAATGACCCGCTTTCCTCCGCTTTTGACGGAGTGGGTATGGGCCTTGGCTTTACGGTGGGTCTGACTGCCATCGGTATCTTCCGTGAGATTTTGGGTGCTGGACAGATTTTTGGTTTTACCGTGATGCCAGCTAGCTATGAGCCGATTTCCATCTTTATCTTGGCTCCGGGTGCTTTCTTCGTGTTAGCGATGCTGACTGCTCTGCAGAACAAGTTCAAGATGCCATCCGCAACTAACCTGAAGGGAACATCTGAGCTTGCCTGTGGTGGAGACTGTATGCACTGCTCTTGGTCATCCTGTTCATCAAACCATGACCTGTTGGAGGAGAAGGCAGCGGCAGAGGCAGAAGAAGCAGCGAGAAAGAAAGCAGAAGCAGCCAAAAAGGCAGCGGAAGCCAAGAAGGCCGCAGCGGCAAAGCAGAGTGCAGAGGCAACAAATACAACTGCAACAACTGCAAAAGCAGCGGCTCCAAAAAAAGAATGATAGGAGGAAAGGATCATGAAAGAATTGTTATTGATTGCCATTGGCTCTGCCTTGGTAAATAACGTCGTGTTAAGCCAGTTCTTAGGGCTTTGTCCCTTCCTCGGCGTTTCCAAGAAGGTGGAGACGGCAGGTGGCATGGGAGCGGCGGTTATCTTTGTCATTACCATCGCATCGACCGTGACCAGTCTCATTTATAATTATATTTTGGTGAGCTTACAGCTGGAATATCTGCAAACCATCGTGTTTATTTTGGTGATTGCAGCTCTGGTGCAGTTCGTGGAAATGTTCTTAAAAAAGAGTATGCCCTCTCTGTATGAGGCTCTGGGTGTGTATCTACCTTTGATTACCACCAACTGTGCCGTTTTGGGTGTGGCTCTGACAAACGTACAGGAAGGCTACGGAATTCTGACTAGTATTGTGAACGGTTTTGGTACGGCAGTAGGTTTTACCATTGCAATTATTCTCTTGGCAGGTGTTCGTGAGAAAATCGAGTACAACGATGTTCCGGATTCCTTCAAGGGGTCTCCGATTGTGTTGATTACAGCTGGACTGATGGCGATTGCATTTTTCGGATTTTCCGGATTAATTTAAGGGGGGAGACGGATTATGAATATGATGGGTATTGTACTGGCGGCTGTCATGGTCGGAGTAGTAGGTATTGTCATCGGTATCCTTCTGGGCATCGCCAGCGAAGCATTTAAGGTAGAAGTGGACGAGAGAGAAATCCTTGTCAGAAATGAGCTTCCCGGCAATAACTGTGGTGGTTGTGGCTATGCAGGTTGTGATGCACTGGCAAAAGCGATTGTGGCTGGAGAGGCGGCAGTAGGTGCATGTCCAGTGGGCGGTGCCCCAGTCAGCGAAAAAATCGCAGCTATCATGGGAGTGGAGAGCACAGGAAGCGAAAAGCAGGTTGCCTTTGTGAAATGTAAGGGAACTTGTGATAAGACTAAGGTGCAGTATCACTACTATGGTCTGAACGATTGCAGCAGCCTCGGTGTTGTTCCTGGTAAGGGCGAAAAACGCTGTAACTATGGCTGTATGGGCTATGGAAGTTGTGTGAAGGTCTGTGATTTTGATGCCATCCATATCGTGGACGGTGTGGCGGTTGTGGACAAGGAAAAATGCGTTGCCTGTGGCAAGTGTGCATCGGTATGTCCGAATCATCTGATTGAGTTGGTTCCGTATCGAGCAGAGCATCTGGTACAGTGTAACTCCAACGCAAAAGGCAAGGACGTAAAGCTTGCCTGTGAGGCAGGCTGTATCGGTTGTATGATGTGTACCAAGGTCTGCGAGGAGAAGGCAATCACCGTGACCAACAATCTGGCACACATTGATTACAGCAAGTGTACCAATTGCGGCAAGTGTGCGGCGAAGTGTCCAGTGAAAGTGATAAAATAATGCGAAATGAGACCTCTACAGAACTCTTACATTTTCATTACAATAAGAGAATTCGCTTTCAGAGCCTCTGCCAGTATGGTAAAATAAAGAAAAGGCAAAAATGAAGCTGAATTTTCAGGAGGTGAGAAGGTTTGAAGAGGAATGTTTCAAAATGGTGTAACATGGTAAGTTTCGTTTTGCTTATTTGCTTTGTGGTGAAAACGGTGATGGATTATGGCAAATATTCAAGTACGTTGAATTCGGCTCCTTTTGAAGTGTGGATATTGGTAAATGCTATATATTTGCTTCTTCCAGCCCTTGTCATTTTTCTTGTAGGAGTCTTCATAAAAAAGAAAAGAGAGAGTTAATACAGAAATGCTATGCAAAAAGTTGTCGTTTGCATAGCATTTTTTGTGTTTCGGCTTTCGTTTTGGGTAAAAATGGGCCCATTTTGGGTTGAAAAAGAAGTGCGGATAGAATAAACTAAATATGCGGTTAGTTATATATAACTCAATGCACTACAAACTAGAACCAAGGAGGTAACCTTATGTCAGAAGTAAAAGAACAAGACCGCCAAAAAGATGAGGCGGGGCAGGCGGCGATTAAACGCTTGTCCAAACCTATAAAGGGATGGACCCTTTTAGCACAGGCTTTTACCGTTCTTTCCGCAGTTTTATCCTTCGTTCCATACTTGGCCTTGGTATGGTTGGGAGATATTTTTTTGTCGGCACAGGGCAGTGGAGAAGCGATCAATGCTATGCAGGTGCATAAGGTCGTTCGACTTTTAATCATGGCCTTTCTCTCAAAGCTATTTTTTCACTCTCTGTCTTTGATTATCACGCATTTTGCAGATATGAAGCTGCGTTTTCTTATTCGGCAAAGCATTGTGGAACGCTTGAGCCGTGTTCCTCTTGCTTGGTTTAGCCAAACAGATTCTGGAAAAATACGAAATGCTGTACAGGACGATACCAAGACAGTTCACACGGTTGTGGCTCATGCCCCAGTGGATATGTTAAATGCTATCTTAGCTCCAGTGGTACTTTTAGTCTTTCTGTTTGTGCTGAACTGGCGATTGGCCTTGATTGGGATTTCGACCATTCCTTTGTATTTTTTGCTTCAGTGGATTTCTATGAAGGATATGGGACCTAAGACCGCAGAAATGAATGGGCATTTGGCGGAGGTTTCTTCCACAATGATTGAGCTGGTTGCGGGTATCAAAGTGGTGAAGGCCTTCGCTAAGACAGGAGAAGCCCACCAAAATTACAGCAAAGCAGCGGCAGCTTTCTCCAAGTCGTATTGGGAGTGGTGTGCCCCGTTGATTGGTCTTTGCTCCATAGCAGGGGAGCTTATCTCGGCACCTTTGCTCTTGTTCATCAATCTTGCTGGTGGTGCATGGGTGATGGGAAGAGGCTTGGCAACTCTTCCTCAAGTTTTGGCCTGCACCTTAATTGCGATTGTGTTGCCTGTCGCAATCAGCTCGGTTGCTAATATTACATGGTCTTATCAAATGGCTGGAGCCGCTGCCATCCGCCTCTGTGAGTTGATGGATACTCCTATCATTCCTGAAGCACAAACCTTACAAAAGCCGAAGGACTTGGTGGTAGAGGTGAAAGAGCTTACCTATTCTTATGGGGATACACAGGCACTGAAAGGCGTAAATCTCACTTTGAAGCCCAATACCATAACGGCCTTAATTGGACCTTCCGGTTCAGGAAAATCCACACTTGCCACACTCATTGCACGGTTTGACGATCCCGAAACTGGCTCCATCTGTCTAGGAGGCGTAGATTTGAGAAAGCTTTCATCTAAGGAACTCTACGACAAGATCGCTTTTGTGCTTCAAGACCCCATGCTTCTTCATGCCAGCATAAGACGCAATATATCGCTTGCGAAGCCAAATGCAAGTATGGAAGAGGTTCGCAAAGCGGCGAAAATTGCTCAGATTGACGAATTTATCATGAGCTTACCCAAAGGATATGACAGTGTGTTGGGAACGGATTGTTCGTTGTCAGGAGGAGAGAGCCAGAGAATTAGCATTGCCCGTGCAATTTTAGCGGATGCCCCCATTTTGATTATGGATGAGGCAACCGCTTTTGCGGACCCAGATTCTGAGGTGGAAATTCAAAAAGCACTGAGTGCATTGGTTCAAAATCGCACGGTTTTAGTGATTGCCCATCGCTTAAATGCCATTTTGGGTGCTGACCAGATTGCAGTGATGGAAGAAGGAAAAATCATTGCCCTTGGAACTCACGAGGAACTTTTGCAGCAGCCACATTATCAGGCATTGTTGAAACAGGGAGGCTTTGAAAACAAACGATAGGGAAAGGAGAATGGATTAGATTATGAATCGATTTTTGTCGAGATTTCATCGCTATATGTTGGATCAGGATAAGAGAATGCACAAAAAAGGAAGCTGTTTTTGCATTCTATCTGGGATTTTGATAGGCTTTGCCCTTGCCATTATGATGCCAGCAAGTACAGCCTTACAGACGAAAGAAACGCAGTGGGGGTTGTCCTTTTGGGACTGGATGCTGCTTCTTGCCTGCGTGTCCATCTTGGCTTCTGTCTTCTCTTTTTTGGGAACAAAGCTTAGTTATACGGCCGGTTTGGGCTTTATGAAAAATATGCAAACGATGGTGGGAAACAAGGTGGCTCGTTTGCCCCTAGGCTGGTTTCAAGCGGACAGTGCGGGAAAACTTTCACGCATGGTAACACAGGAAATGATTTCTAC
>JAUNGR010000076.1:9899-12575 GCA_030524485.1 bacterium
GCTTTCTTTATAGGACAGTTACTAAAAAATCTATTTGCTGTCCTTGTTTTCTGTGCCGCTACATGGATTTGGAATTGGCAGCTGGGGGCATTGTTAACGCTTGCGGTTCCTGTTCTTTTTCTGCTCATGAAACTTTCACAAATCTGTGTGAGAAAGGGGAGCAGTCTGGAAGAACCGGCAGAGCAAGAACTTGCCTCCCGTGTGGTAGAATTTGCAAGAAGTCAAGGAGCACTTCGAGCCTGCCATGTTGGAGCGGACTACGAGGAACTGAAAGATAGTTTTGCAAAGAGCAAAAAGCAATCCACAAGAGGGCTGTGGTGGGCAGCTCTGGGGCAGGTACTTTCTGGTATGGGAGTGCAGATGCTGGTGGCGGGAATGATTAGCTTTGTGAGTCTTTTGGGACTTGCGGGGGATATGGGAGCGGTGGAAACGGTAGTGATGATTGGGGTTACTTTGCGTTTTACCACACTCTTAAACGATATAACATCCGCCCTCTTTGGAATGGAAGAACGTCGCCAAATGCTCAATGGCTTGGATGAAGTCATAGATGCTCCTGAGATGCTAAGTGTTGCAAAAACAAAGGGAAGTCCTAAAAATTTTGATGTTTCGTTGGAAGAGGTGTCTTTCTCCTACATAAAAGAAAAACCAGTCATCCAAAATATGAGTTTTGAAGTACCCACCAACAAAATGCTTGCGATTGTTGGCCCTTCTGGCTGTGGAAAAACGACCATAATTAAGTTAATCGCTCGTTTTTATGACGTGAATAGCGGGAGTATCCGGATTGGCGGTATGGATTTGCGGGATTTTACGACAGAAGATTTGTTTCAAAAAGTGGCTTTTGTGTTTCAGGACGTGTATCTCTTTAACGATAGCTTAAAAAACAATATTTTGATGGCAAAACCTGACACATCCGAAGAAAAATTAAATGAAATTGCCGAACTTGCAGGTGTGACGGAAATGCTCAAACGCCTTCCCGATGGTTGGGATACGCTCTGTGGAGAAGGTGGGCGTGCACTTTCTGGAGGGGAACGACAACGAGTTTCGATTGCGAGGGCCTTATTGAAACATGCCCCCATCGTCTTGTTGGACGAGGCAACATCGGCACTGGATGCGGAGAATGAGGCTAATATTGTACGTTCCATAGAGACTCTCAGAAAAGAAGCAACCTTGATTGTGGTGGCACATAAACTGGAAACCATTCAGATGGCGGATGAGATTATTGTGTTAAATAAAGAGGGACAAATTGAGGAAGCAGGAAGGCATGAAGAACTGTTGGCGAAAAACGGTGCCTACAAGGAATTCTGGGAGAAACGCAACACAAGTGCTAACTGGAGATTGGTCTCTAGTTAAACTTTGGGAAGGGGGAAGGAGATGGGGAACGGAAACCATTATCTGGATACACTCTATCGACTGTATTATGAATTGTCAGTCAATACGCCGAAAGCTCTTTCTATGGAGTTTCCATCGGAGTTAGGAGGAGGTCGAATTACGCAGCTTCCCATCAAACATGGGGTGGTTCTTTCCGATTGGCAAATGTATTATCAGTCGGATGCGGATTTGAATGTACAAGGTCCTATGGATGAAGAATATATACAAATCATTTTTTGCATGAACGATGGCGTTTCGTGGGAAAGTAGGAGCAAACACCGTTCGCTTTCTCTCCAGAAAAAAGAAGCTTGTATTTATGCCAGTCAGGGGGGAAGCGAAGCCATATGCTATAGGAAAAATCACAATTATTGTTTCAAGAGCATTAAAATACCAGCCTCTTATTTTTGGGAACTGTTGTCGGATTATTTTGAGGGTCAGGAGTTGCTTGTATACAAGAAGAAACTTTGGGAAGAGTATTCCAAAGTTCCCATCACTCCTATGATGGAGCAGTTGTTGGCGGAGATGGGGCAGTTTTCTCAATATCAAGGTAGTCTAGGATATCTGTATTTGGATGGCAAATTGCGGGAATTGTTGGCCATCTATTTGGGGGAGGTTCTTGAGTTGGATATTTTAATGGGGAAGGATACTTCACTCTCTCGAACGGAGAGAATTGCCATCATGGAAGCAAAACAAAGGATTGACAGTCAGCTTGCCTTTGCTCCCTCTCGGGAAGAGTTGTCGGAATTGGTGCATTTGAGTGTCCCCAAATTGTCGAGTGGATTTTCGTCGCTCTATGGCACATCCATCCACCAATATATCATTGAGCAACGATTGAAACAAGCGTCGCAGCTGCTTTTGGATGGGGAATGGACGGTAAGTGAGATTGCCACTAGGGTGGGCTATGGAAAGCCCAGTAATTTCTCAGCAGCCTTTAAGAAAAAGTATGGAGTTGTTCCTAAGAATTATAGGGAAGCACGCTTCAAGGGACTATAATTGCTGTGATTTTCCGAAAAGAGGATTGACAAACAAGATTCTAGCATGTTAGAATAAAACAACTTTGAAAGACGGGACAGGAGAAAGTCAGAGAGTCTTTTAAAAGCAATTGTTTTGGACCACTTTACGCAAAGTAGAGTAAAGGCCATACGGACAGCCAGGTCCACTGCCGATTGGCAACTTTTGTTGCATTATTGATTCAGTGAAAAACTCAAATTTTATAAGTTGGTTCCTTTGAAAACCAGAAATTGCGATTGCGCAGACTTGTGAAACGGTCAATAAGAGTAGTAAAAGTATGATTGCTATATAGACTCT
>JAUNGR010000077.1 GCA_030524485.1 bacterium
CGGAAATGCTCTAGGAGGTCCTGTGGGTGCCCTCCTCGCCACGATTGTGGGAACGGAGCTTGGAAAACTCGTCTCCAAGGAAACTCGCATTGACATTCTTGTCACCCCCGGTGTGACCATCATCAGTGGTGTTCTCATCGCCCAGTTTGTAGGTCCGGGTGTATCCGCCTTCATGAATGCCTTCGGAACTCTGGTAAAATCCGCCACCGAAATGCAGCCCTTCCTGATGGGCATTCTCGTCTCTGTCCTGATCGGAGTGGCCCTGACCCTTCCTATCAGTAGTGCTGCCATCTGCATTATGCTCGGTCTTGACGGCATTGCGGGAGGTGCAGCGACCGCTGGTTGCTGTGCCCAGATGATAGGCTTTGCCATTTTGAGTTTTCGAGAGAACGGTTGGGGAGGACTCGCCGCCCAAGGCTTGGGAACCTCCATGCTGCAGATGGGCAACATCGTAAAAAATCCAAAAATCTGGATCGCCCCCACCTTGGCTTCCGCCGTCACCGGTCCCATCGCTACAATGGTCTTTCATCTGGAAAACATTGCCGCCGGTTCCGGAATGGGAACTTGTGGTTTGGTAGGTCCCATCGGCATCTACACCGCAATGAATGGTGGAACTTCCATGTGGTTGGGCATCCTTCTGGTTTGTTTCGTGCTTCCCGCCATTCTGACGTGGCTGTTTGGCATTCCGCTGCGCCGCATGGGTTGGATCAAAGACGGAGACCTCAAACTCAACCTTTGATCCCCTGCCCTTGAAAGCCACATTCAAAAAGTCCATCTGAGGAAACCCTCAGACGGACTTTTTTTACTCAATCAAACTGCTCCCATCTCTTACCTTCTCTGCTGCTCATAATACTTGCTCAGATACACTTCCAATTCCTCCTTGGAAATGCCCAAAGCCATAGAAAGTTCCTGCTGCAAATTGGACTCAGCCAGACGAAGATACTTCTCATCCATAGCGGTGGTCTTTCTGCCTTCGGCCATGCGTTTCTGCTTTCTAAAATACAGAGTCTTAATCACCCGCAGCCACTCCCTGCACTCACAGCTCTGAATCGCTTCTTTGTACTGGGCTTCTCTCTGTTTTTCATTATGAACTCGAATTTCCTCCACCTGAGGAATGCTATCCACAAAGGTTTCCGCCTCTTTGCGTGTCATAATGGCACGCAGCACGCTTTTCTTCTCTCCATCCACTGGAATGAAAATGGTGTTGTCTCTCACGGAACAGGGACGCAACACATAATACTTCCTATCCTTGGGAATGCCCTGCATGTTCAGGCAGGTAATGTCCTGCACTTCACACACACCTTTTACTCCATATACAACATATTCACCTTTTTGGAACATAATAACCCCTGCTTTCTCAATGCGTTTACGGGTTTCCAGTGTTTTACCACTTCTTTTCCTATTGTATCAAATTTTTTAGAATTTTTCTAATACAATTTGGCCTTTGTTTTATTTTTGGTAGAAATTTCCAAATTTATTCCCAAAGTTCTTTGGTAATTTTTCACAATTTTTTGACAATTCCCCAAATACATGCACAAAAAAGCAAGGCTTATTCTCCACACTTTGCATAAAGAGCTTTCTCTCTATCCGTTTGCATTCAAAATCCGAAGCAGCGTGTGTGCCGTTTTAATGTTATAGTTGGCAAAGGCAAACTTTCCTTTTCCATCCTCCCCCACCGCAAGGGAAAAGGGCAGTCTCTCGTCTCCCACTCCCATGCATTCTAACAACTTCACTCTGTCCTCTGTCCCCTGCACCCTACAAATATGGCTCGTATGCAATTCCCTTTTCACTCGCTGCAAGGTATCGTTCTTTTCTTCTTCCTGCGAGGAGACAAAAATCCAAATCGGATAGGCTCTTTGGTTCCACTCTTCCTTTAAGTCCAACAGCTCACAAAGTAAGTGCTCGGTCGGTTCCTTTCCCACCTCCACATAGAGGAAAAGCTGTGCTTTCTTTGCCTCTGTGGGGTCGATTCCTTCTATCTTAGGCAAGGTCTCGCTCTTTATCTTCTGCCTCATCCTATCCTCGCAAAGGCGAAGTGCCACTCTCCTCTCTCCTCGCAAGACAAATTGCTGCATCCACACACTGACACTGCCGTCAATCTGGCGGCGGGTGGTCAGGATCCGATAACTTCCGCAAGCCAAAGGCAGACTCACCTCGCCCTGAAAACGAACTCCACTGAAATCTAGGGTCTCATAGCCCCTCTCTCCCAGACAAGCAATCGTAATCTGTTCTCCATACCGTAGGGCTTCCTCGGGGCAGGATAATAGCAGCTTTGCCTCTTCCTTTTGAACCTCCTTGCTCAAAAGCACATCTTCCCAAATACCCAAACCTCTATTCCAGCTCTGTGCCCGAGCCGTCACTGGATTTCGGCGGGCGGCAATCCCTACACTGCGGCAAAGTTGTACCAACAGGGCATCCCACTTGGATTGCGGACAAATTTTGTGCCGCAGACAGCCCACATAATCCACCTGCCGGTTCTCCAAACCAAATTCCGGCACTTTCTGCAGAGAAGCTTCCATCCAGTCAAACAGTTCCTCCGCTTTTAGCTTCTCCATCTCCCCCTGCTTTGCCTTTCCTATCCCTTCCTGCTCCAAGAGTGCTCTCAGTTCCTGCCGCAGTCCAAACCGCAGCATCTCATTCTCCACTCTCGGTGCCAGAATGCCTTCTTTCCAGATTTCTCTTGGATAGGCTTCCTTCCAGCAGAGAGCCGCCTCCAAATAGGATTGCAGCGTCTTAGCATCCGTGTCCACATAGTCTTTCTCCCGCAGCGTCTGCAACAGCCATTTTTTGTCCTCCTGCACTTCCCCTGCTTGAGAAGTCTCTCCTGCCAAGAAAGCTTCTATCTCCTCATGGTTTCCGCAGGAAGCCACAAACCAAGCCTCTCCCTCTTTGATAAAAGTCGCTTCATAGGCCGCCCGAATCCGCTCGCACTCCCGCAAACGCTTGGCAAAGGCTGCCTGCACTTCTTTGGGAGCTGTTTTCTCCTCAATCTGCACCTCTTCCAACGGAGGAATCAAATCAAAGCACTCCTCATACTCACCAGATACGCTTTCCAAATCCCTGCCCTGCCCCAATTCCAGCTCCACACGGTCGCACTCTCGCAAATCCACTTTTTTTCCGAGCCAAAGGCCGTTGTACAGGGCACTCACATACAGATCTCCCAAACCAAATTCCATGGACGCTCTCCCCTCGGCATCGCTCTCGATCTCATACAGGGGATATAACTCACTATAATTGACCAATTGAAACTGCACCCAAGCCCCCTGCAGCGGTTTTCCCTCTGCAAGAACCTGTACCTGCAAGCGTCTTGTTCTTCCATAGCGGGAGGTGGAATTTATCAAACGATAACCGGTAGGCTGGTCCGAAAAATCTGGTTCTCTGCTTCGAATCAGCAGAGCCTTAGAGGCAGCGGCACTAAACCAGCCCTTATCCAACACCGGCTCCGGCTCGCAGGCTCCCATATAATGCCAATCTCCGTCTGCCCACACTTCCACCCAAGCATGGTTGTCGTCACAATGTGCCCAGCGCGGTGCGTAACACTGCCGTGCCGGAATCCCAACCGCCCGCAATGCACTCACCAAAAGCACCGATTCCTCCCCGCAACGTCCCTTTGCCCGACGACACATCCCAAAAGGAGCTATGGTTCTGTCATCGGCCAACGTGTAGGTTGCCTTCTCATAGCACCACAGATTCACCTCCAGAGCAGCCTCCCTCATGCTTTTTTGCTGCACTCTATCCTTCAAGCTCTCGTACAGCCACATCCGACTCCCGTCCAGATTTTCATTGTTGATGCGGGCTGGAAGCACATAGCGATAAAAATAGGAGTCCGGAACCTGCTTGGCATAGGACAATTCCTCTCGCATTCTTTTGGATGCCCTCACATAGGCATACAGCTCCTTCGGCGAGTAACTGATGCAATCGTGGACACTGGAAAGGGCATATTCTGCCTTCAGCCAGAGAGCCTCCGCCGCAGAAATCGTGTTTGCGAAGGCATCCATTTCCGCTTTCAAACGTGGATATTGCTCTGCCACCTGCTCCCATTTTTTCTCGATTTGTGCCTTCATCTGCTTTTCGCTCTCTTCCTCCATTCGTTCTTCCACTCGCTTCTCCATTATCTTCTCGCCTCCTGCTCTGCCAAGTAATACAACGTATTGGCTCCCGCTCCGGTGGCTCCTGTACTCTGAAATTTCCAAATCGGACTCTTCACCGAAGCGGTACCCGCAATGTCTAGGTGCATCCACGGCAAATCCTGTGCAAACCGATGCAGGAACAATCCCGCTGTCACCGTTCCGCAGCCGTCTTTTGAGGTGTTTCTCACATCCGCATAATCACTGTCTATCAAGCTTTCATACTCCTCATCCATCGGCAATCTCCAGTATTTCTCCCCCGAGTGCAACGCTGCTGCCTGCAAATCCGCAAACCAGTCGTCATCCGAACTCATCACTCCAGCTGTCACAAAGCCAAACATCTGCACCACTGCCCCCGTGAGCGTGGCAATATCAAGGACTTTCGTGACCTTTTCTTTTTCAATGGCCCAAGTGATTGCATCCGAGAGAATCAAACGCCCCTCTGCATCGGTGTTCAAAATCTCAATGCTCTTTCCAGATAGACCTGTGATGACATCCCCCGGAAGAGAACTCTCTCTGGAAATGCGATTTTCACACATCGGAATAACCGCTGTCACATTCACAGGCACTTGGTTGTGTGCCAAGGTCCAAACGGCCGCTGCCACAGCCGCTCCCCCCGCCATATCGCCCTTGATGCCAGCCATCGAAGTAGAAGGTTTGAGGCAATAACCACCAGAATCACAGGTCACTCCCTTTCCGACATAGCCCAGACGTTCCTTCTTCTCGGTTGCTCCCGTGTAACGCAGCACCGCCATTCTGGGAGGATTACCACTGCTGTCCCCGACAGACAATAAGGCATGAAGTCCCAATTCCTTCAAAGCTTTCTCCTCAAACACTTCCACTTCCACCGAAACATCCTGCATTTTTTGCGTGAGAGCCTGTGCAAACTGCTTGGGAGTCAGACGGTTTGCCGGACAATTCACCAGATTTCTCGCCCACATGATGGACTCCGCCAAGGCAGTGCCCTGCTCTAGCAGAACTAAGAAATCCCTCTGTTCTTCCTCCTGTTGGGAAGAAAGTTGTGCATACCACTCTCCCTCAGGCTTGGTCTGTCCACTCAGGGAAAACTTCTGCTCGTAAGCCGCTCCGTAGATGCCCTCTATTGCCGCAAACACGCCCTCCCTTCCGAAAGCAAAGGCCCTATCAAACACAAACATACAGTCCTTTGCTCCTAACTCCATCGCCATCTTCATGCCCATTGCATATATCTCCTTGCAACGCAGCATAGGCGTTTTCTCCGTAGTTCCCATTCCCACTGTGATTTGAATCGCTTCTCCCTCTTTTATCTCATATCGGGTCTGCAAATATTCTCCCAAAATCGGACATATGCTTGCAGCCACCGGCTCATTTTGATAGCATTTCATTTTCTGCTTCCTCCTTTTCCTCTTGGTTCTCTTCCTATTTTTTAGGACGAACCCTTTGCTGGCCTTATTCTAGCACAGACTCCTATCTTTGGCGAGATCTTTTCCGCTTTTTTCGTTTCTCTTACTTATCTACGCAAATCGTTTTTGTCGCATCAAAAAAGGGGCTGCGTGCCTACGTAACCCCCGACTCTCTCACTCTTGTACCAGCATATTCCCATCCGAATCCACTCGATACCGTCCCTTAGTCACATCCACCAGACAGTAGCAATTGTCCCACACATCTCTCACCACAGCGGCCTTTCCGACATCGGTGTCAAAAATTTCGGTCTCCAAAAAACCTCCCTTTTGCAAAAAAAGCTCCAAGGCCTTCTCCACACAGGCTACCTTCACATTCATAAGTGGCATCTTTCTGGTATGTAAAACAATCTCCGTCGAACCATGCCGCAACCCCAAACCACAGGATGTCTCCGTTCTCCACAACAAATTCAGTCCCATCGCATCCGCATAAAATGAGATTCCGTCCTCCAAGTCATTCACATAAAAAGACACACAGTCTATCTTTTCAAAAAGACCATCCTTTATCATAGCGATTCCTCCTGTATTGCCTCTCTCATCCTGTACGTCCCCAAACGACAACTTCCAAGGCCATTCGGCATCCCTGACCGGATGCTAGTATGGCTATTATACCCCGAATTCACCAATTTAACAAGACTCTTTTTGGATGGCTTTTCGCTTTTTTACCAATTTTCCCCCTTTTTATTGATATTTATCTGATATTTTTTACAATATTTTTCAGTCTCTCTTTTCTTTCGCTCGGCTTTCTTTGTATTTTTTGCACAGACAGTTTTTTTTCTTTCCTATTTCCTGTTGAAATACTGTCTCAAATAGACTAAAATAGAGTTAATATCTGTAAGTTTGTAGCAACACAAACATTACAAAAGGAGGTTCCTATGCAACATTTTAATCCGCTGCTCTCAACAACCAGCAGTGAAAAATTCATTACCATCGGAGAGATTATGCTTCGTCTGACTCCGCCAAACTACGAGAAGATTCGTACTGCCACAACTTTTGAAGCGAATTATGGAGGCAGCGAGGCAAATATCGCCCTTGCCCTTGCCAACCTCGGTGTGGATAGCACCTTTTTTACCGTGGTTCCCAATAACAGCCTTGGAAAAAGTGCCATTCGTATGCTGCGCAGCAACGATGTGCACTGCACCCCAGTGATTCTGACCACACCAGAACAGACTCCCACCCACCGTCTGGGCAGCTACTATCTGGAGACCGGTTATGGCATCCGTGCCAGCAAGGTGACTTATGATAGAAAACACAGTGCTATCACCGAGTTTGACTTCAGCACCGTTGACATCAATGCTCTTTTGGATGGCTATACTTGGCTGCACTTAAGCGGCATCACTCCTGCCTTGGCTCCCAATTGTGCCTCCTTCATCATGGACTGTTTAAAGGTCGCAAAGGAGAAGGGACTTACCGTAAGCTTTGACGGAAACTTCCGCAGCAAGCTTTGGAGCTGGGAGGAGGCTCGCAATTTCTGTACCCAATGTCTTCCTTATATTGATGTGCTCCTTGGAATCGAGCCTTATCATCTCTGGAGGGACGAAAATGACCACAGCAAAGGAGATGTCAAGGATGGCATTCCGCTGCAGCCAAGCTACGAGCAGCAGGATGAGATTTTCCAAGCCTTCATCGAGCGTTATCCAAACTTAAAATGCATCGGCCGCCATGTACGCTATGCTCACAGCGGAAGCGAAAACAGCCTAAAGGCTTTCATGTGGTACGAGAATCACACATTCGAGAGCAAGCTTTTCACCTTCAACATCTTGGATCGAGTGGGCGGCGGCGATGCCTTTGCCAGCGGCCTCATCTATGCTATGATACATAACTATCGCCCGATGGATATGATTAATTTTGCGGTGGCAAGCAGTGTGATTAAGCACACCATCCGTGGGGATGGCAACATCACCGACGATGTCTCCACCATCCGCAATCTGATGAATATGAATTACGACATCAAGAGATAAAATCTAAAATTTAGCATTCAAAAAATCCCCCTCGGTCTTGGCTTATCCTTATTCCAAGACCGAGGGGTTCTTTCTTACATCATACTATCTTTAATAATATTATAATCTCTCAAAATCTTCTCAATCACCGTTCCCTGTATCTTGTGAAGCAGCGGCTTTCTCAAATTTGCCAAAAATGGCACAGGAAGCTCCATCTCAAGCGGAGATTTTCCATCCATCAAGCGAACCGAGCTGTCCAACAAAGCTCGAATGTCATACACGCTTCCCCACACTTCCGGAACGCCTCTGTCCACTCCCAAAAGACCATATACCGCTTCCATCGCCGTTCTCACCGAGTACTCTGTTGTAAATACGGTGTCTCTTGGTGTGTCTGCGAACTGACCCAAAAATGCGAAGTTGACACAGCCATCCGGTATCACATCCGGTCTATCTCCCTTTCTTCTTGGCATGAAGAAGGCAGTGATATAAGGCATCATGGTTGGTACGCAAACGGCACTGTTTTCTGCCAGTTCCTCAATTTCTTCCACCGGAACGCCCAGATGGTACAGCCACTCTTCTGTGATTTCCTTACCAGTACAGTCTTTCATCGGCTTCTTTATAAAGTCTCCCTCGACATCGGTGAACAATCCATACACCCAAACGCAGACCTTATCTTTCTCCTGCTCTTTGAACTGTCCCTGACGATTGATGGTCCAACTCATCAGCCACTTGGAATCCTGACAGCTCACAATTCCGCCAGTCACTACCTTTCCGCTCTTCGGGTCTCTCTTACAAATGTTCGTGATATAGGGCAGAATCTTGTCATCCAGTGTTGTGATGGTAGCAGACTCCCAATTTGTCTTCGCAATATCCGAGCAGAATTTCTCCGGATGTCCGAAGGCAGGGTCCTGTTTTGCAATATTTTTCCACAGATTCCAACAGCCGCTGGTGCGAACCTCTGCGTCCCCATTTGGTGCATGATGATGGTCTCCATAAATGGTTCCCTCGGTACAGCTTCCATTGGTCACAAAGACCAAATCGTTCTCAGTCAAGAGAATGCCCTTCTCCACACCTTTTACCTTACACTCCAGTGCAGATGCAATCTTTTTGCCTTCCTTAAACGTAAAGACCACATTGGTCACTTCCGTTCCAAACTGGAAGTCTACCCCTGCCGCTTCCAAATATTTCTGCATCGGAAGAATCAAAGATTCATACTGGTTGTATCTGGTAAATTTCAGAGCACTGAAATCTGGCAAACCTGCAATGTGATGGATGAATCTCTGGAAATACAGCTTCATCTCCAAAGCACTGTGCCAGTTTTCAAAAGCGAACATGGTTCTCCAGTACATCCAGAAGGTGGAAGAAAATACTTCCTCATCAAACACATCCTCAATGGTCTTATCATACAGGTCCTCATCTCTGGTCATAAACAGCTTCATAATCTCCATACAGCCTTTTTGACTCAGATTGAACTTTCCATCCGTCTGTGCATCCTCACCACGGTTCTTGGTGGCACGGCAGAGAGAATAATTCGGGTCCTCTTTGTTCAGCCAGTAGAACTCATCCAAGACGGAGGCTCCGGGCTGCTCCAAGGAAGGAATGCTGCGGAATAAGTCCCAAAGGCACTCAAAATGGTCCTCCATCTCCCTTCCGCCTCTCATGATATAACCTCTGGAAGCATCAAAAATACCGTCACAAGCTCCCCCTGCAATGTCCATCGCCTCCAAGATATGAATGTGAGAGCCAGACATCTGGGCATCCCTCACCAAAAAGCAGGCTGCAGAAAGTGCTGCAAGACCGCTTCCGACGATGTAAGCGTGTTTTTCCTCCACACCCTCTGGCTTCTTCGGACGAGCAAAGGCCTCAAAATTTCCGCTTGTGTAATAAATTCCCTTGCTGTTCTTTGCCTGCTTTCCCAACTCGGTGTTACGATATGCTTCCTTTGTCACACCCTCTGCTCTCTTTTGTCTCTCTTTTTTCTCCTTCGTCCCCTTTGTTTTCTTTTGCAACAACAGAGCCGCTCCTGCTCCCGCTGCCACTGCGGATACCACACCGATTGCCCTATTCTTTGTTTTTGCCATATCAAAACCGCCTTTCTTTTCTACTGTGCCAAACTTCCTAGCTACAGCTATAGTCTTCACAATTCCCTTTTGTTTCATGTGTTTTTCTTACTTTTCTTACTTTTTGTTTTATCTCTTGATAGGGCTATCCTAACGCAATCCTTGGCTCTTTGCAATTTACAACCTTAGCTCTTTGATAAAAAACTTATCATTTCCCCTCTTTTGTAAAGTTATGAATGGAATTGGCAATGTTCCCATTCATCACTGTACAAATGTTTTGAACCAACTCCTGATACTCTTCCTTCATTCCCTGCTTAATCCAATCCAACATCATTCCCACAAAACTATACTTATAAAAATCTGCAATAAATTTCTTCTCTTCCTCCTTTATCTGAATGGGACTTTGAGCCGCCTGTTCTTCCACCACTCCCATAAGCAGCGAATAGGTCAGTGCAAACAAAAAATTCTCAATCTGTTCCCTGCTGATGACCCGAAAGGCATTCAAAATAAAGGGCTTGTTTTCTAACACAGCCTCAAATATCTGCATCAGCCCTTCCTGCCAAGTATCCTGTGTCTTCTTGCCCTGAAGAGCTTTTTTGGCATCTTCTATGCAGGTCCACTCCACCAAATCATAAATATCTCTAAAATGATAATAGAAGGCCATACGGCTCATCCCACAGTCCGTAGTCAAATCTTGAATCGTAATTTTATCCAAAGGTTTCTTGAGCAAAAACTTTTTCAGCGACGCTTCCAGTGCCTGTTTTGTACTGTTTATCATACTTTTTTCTCCTTTTTTCTTTTCCCCAGTTTAACAAATTTTTATCTTTTCTTCCAGCCCTGTCCTTATTGATAATTTTTTTCCTTGACTTTTCCCCAATTTCTGTGTTAAATTTATGTCCTTACATGCAAAAGTTAGTTTTACCTAACATTTGACCCTAGTATCATGTAAATTTTTGTAACCTAGAAAGGAGGAAAGCTCTTATGCAGGGACGAACTCTGACAGGGCTGCTCGCTCTGGTGCTCGTTCTCTTGTCCGTCTGTTCCCTGTTTGTCGGCGTGATTGACATTACTCCGGCTTCTTTGTTGAGCGGAGATTTGGAACAGATTGAGATTTTTTTGATCTCCCGTCTTCCCCGTCTGCTTGCTATCTTTTGTACCGGCATCGGTATGAGTGTTGCTGGACTGATTATGCAGCAATTGTGTATGAACAAATTTGTGTCCCCCACGACAGGAGCTACCATCTCTTCTGCACAGTTTGGAATTCTTTTGGCTCTTTTGTTCATGCCAAATTCTACCTTGTGGGGGCGTGCACTCTTTGCCTTCTCCACTGCCATCCTTGGCACTTGGATTTTTGTCTGGTTTATCCAACGCATTCAATTCAAGGATGTGGTCATGGTTCCGTTGGTTGGAATTATGTTTGGCAACGTGATTGGTGGTGTCACCAATTATCTTGCTTACAAATACGAGATGACTCAGGCTCTGTCCTCTTGGCTAGTGGGGCATTTTTCCTTGGTTCTTAGAGGCCGCTATGAGATTGTCTACCTTGTTGTCCCGCTGGTGATTCTTGCCTTCGTATTTGCGAACCATTTCAATATCGTGGGAATGGGGCAGGATTTCTCCAAAAATCTTGGCGTTCCCTACAATCTGGTTCTTTTCGCTGGTCTCACCATTGTTGCTATGATTACGGCTTCCGTGGTTGTGGTGGTAGGTTCCATCTCTTACATAGGATTGATTGTTCCCAACATCGTCGCCATGTTTAAGGGCGACAAAATCCGTGGTACTTTGGTGGATACCGCACTGTTTGGAGCCATCTTTGTTTTGGTCTGTGATATGATTGGACGAATTGCCATCTATCCCTATGAGCTTCCGATTGAGCTGATTGTGGGAATCCTTGGCAGCATTCTCTTTGTGGGACTTTTGCTCTACCGCTTAAAGCATGGACGCAAAGCCATCTCAACCAAAGAAGTCCTTGACTTCTTCAAAGGAAAAGCTTCCAAAAATACAGCGAAACATACTACAGAAAGGGGAGAGAGGGGATGACCCAGACCATTCATCATCGCCGCAATCGCTATAAACTCCTTTTTATGTTGTTTTTGGCTCTTTTGGCGGCTTTGGCCTACATGTTTGTTAATGTAAACTTCGGGAATGAAAAATTATTCCTGTACGCTATGAAAATCCGCACTCCTAAGCTTGCGGCCATGCTTATCACCGCTTTTGCCATCGGTGCGGCATCCATTGTATTTCAATCCATCATCAACAATGTGATTGTGACTCCGTGTCTTTTGGGAATGAACTCTTTGTACACCCTCATTCACACGGCGGTTGTATTTGTGGCTGGCTCCGGCAGTTTGCTTGCCGTGAATGCCAATGCCTCTTTTGCGGTTGACCTCTTGTTGATGGGTACCATCGCAACCATTATTTACAGCTATCTGTTTCAGAAGACCAACCACAATGTTTTATATGTGCTGTTGATTGGTACGGTGCTGACCTCCTTCTTCGGCAGCATTCAGACTACCTTAACCCGTGTCATGGACCCCAATGAGTATGACAGTCTGCTCGCCACTTTGGTGGCAAGTTTTAGCAACATCAATTCCGAAATCCTTTTGTTTTCCGTTTTGGTGCTTGCCCTAGTGACCTTTGCTCTTCGCAAAGAGTTGGCTCTGTTGGATGTCCTGACTTTGGGAAAAAATCAGGCCATCAATCTGGGCGTGGATTACGATACCTGCATCCGCAAACTCCTTTTGGGCGTGACGCTCTTCATCGCCGTTGCGACTGCTATGGTCGGTCCCATCTCTTTCTTGGGTCTTATCATTGCCAATCTGTCCCGACAGCTCTTAAAGACCTATCGCCACAGCCAGTTGATTTTGGGGTCTGCCTTCTTTGGCATGATTATCTTGGTGGGCGGACAGTTGATTGTAGAGCATGTGTACTCCTACGCCATTCC
>JAUNGR010000078.1 GCA_030524485.1 bacterium
AAATCTTCTAAAGTAAACCTTCTAAAGCAATCCTATTAGAATCTAAGTCTCTCCTCAATGTAAGCTTTCAGCTCACTGATCGGCACACGAACCTGCTCCATTGTGTCACGGTCACGCACTGTCACAGCACCATCGGTCTCGGAATCAAAATCGTAGGTCACACAGAAAGGTGTTCCAATCTCATCCTGTCTTCTGTAGCGTTTTCCGATATTTCCTCTGTCGTCAAACTCACAGTTGAAATACTTGCTCAGCTCGCTGTAAACCTTCTCTGCCCCTTCGTTTAACTTCTTGGAGAGCGGCAACACGCCCACCTTCACCGGAGCGATAGCCGGATGGAAGTGCAGCACGGTACGCACATCTCCCTCACCAATCTCCTCCTCGTCATAAGCAGAACAGAGGAAGGCAAGCGTCACTCGGTCTGCTCCCAGAGACGGCTCAATCACGTAAGGAATGTATTTTATCTTCTTCTCATCATCAAAATAGCTCATATCCTGACCGGAAACTTCCTGATGCTGAGTCAAATCGTAATCGGTACGGTCTGCAATGCCCCAAAGCTCGCCCCAGCCGAAGGGGAAGAGGAACTCAATGTCTGTGGTCGCCTTGGAATAGAAGGAAAGCTCCTCCTCCTCATGGTCACGCACACGCATCTCCTCTGGCTGAATGCCCAGAGTCTGCAGCCAGTTGATACAGAACTGCTTCCAATAAGCAAACCACTCCAAATCGGTGTCTGGCTCACAGAAGAACTCCAGCTCCATCTGCTCAAACTCTCTGGTACGGAAGGTAAAGTTTCCAGGAGTAATCTCGTTACGGAAGGACTTTCCAATCTGGCCGATACCAAACGGAATCTTCTTTCTGGAAGTTCTCTGCACGTTCTTGAAGTTCACAAAAATACCCTGTGCAGTCTCCGGACGCAGATACACAACGCTCTTTGCGTCCTCTGTGATACCCTGAAAGGTCTTAAACATCAGGTTAAATTGACGAATATCGGTAAAATCATGCTTTCCACAGGACGGACAGCAAATATTATGGTCATCAATGTACTTCTTCATCTCATCCTGAGACCAAGCGTCCACTGCTCCCTCAATCTCAATGCCGTTGGCTGCGTTGTAATCCTCAATCAGCTTATCTGCACGGAAACGCTCCTTACATGCCTTACAGTCCATCAACGGGTCAGAAAAGCTCTTCAAATGACCGGAAGCAACCCAAGTCTGGGAATTCATCAGGATAGCACAATCCACACCAACGTTATAAGGACTCTCCATGATGAATTTGCTCCACCATGCCTTCTTTACGTTGTTCTTAAGCTCAACTCCCAGATTGCCATAGTCCCATGTATTGGCCAAACCGCCATAAATCTCAGACCCTGGATATACAAAGCCTCTTGATTTTGCCAGTGCCACAATTTTTTCCATTGTCTTTTCCATAATCGCTACCTCTCTTTTTCGCCTTCTTTATTCTTTCTGGTGCTTTCTTGCTTCTATTTAAAAATGATGTAGGCTCTTCCCTCTTCCGGAGTCTGCACCGTGAAATCATCCACGAGAGTACAGCCCTTGGACAGGTATTGCACCTTTCCCTCGGTCTGAATCCTTGCTCCTCCGCTGGAAGCCACCATATTTAAATCACTCTGTCTGGTAATCTTCTCCGCATCCACCGCTGAGGCATCCTTCGCTTTCACAAACTCCGCATCCAACAGCAGACCAGCAGCCAGTGCATCCGCTACCTTCATTGCGGACAGCTCCGAAAGCTCATTGTCTGTGTCCTGCTCCGCCTCAGCAAAGGCAAGAAAATCAGCAGTTGAACCATAAGAAAATATAGCACTTGCAGTTCCATTTTCCAGACTGCAAGAACTAAGCTCAACTGGAGCCTCTGTCTGTCCCTCCTGATTGTAGGAATCAATCTCTGCAGTCAAGAATTCTCTCAGCTCTTCCTCAGAGTAATAATCGGCATCATAGCTCTGTACCAGTGCAGACTGTATCTTGCCATCTCTGGAAACATAAATGCTACTCTGTGATGGCGTAAACTCGCTGGTGGATGTGCCGCCTCCACAGGCAGTCACCCCAAGCATCAGCACAGCCATCCCGATGAGGCATCTCCTTTTTCTCTTTCTCATACTCCATCTGCTCCTTTATACTTCTGTTTCGGCAATTATACCCTTTTTCTCTCCGCTTTTCAAGACTCAGATTCTTTTTTACGCAAAGACCGTGCAAAGCACGGAGCAATCGACTTTCATACATAGTGGTGATTCGCCACAGGCGAATCATGTGAATCATGTCCGTTTGCTTTCAGGCTGCAACAACTGCAGCACCTCCAGAGAATGGAATTCGCCTTCCACATGGCATTTTAGGCTCTTTTGCACCGCCTTGGAAAATTCTTCTGCGGCCTCGTCGGCAAGGCGAAAGGTATACAATTTCTCTATTGGAGAAGTCAGCACAAACTCCCATGCATAGGCGGCAGCATCTCCCACTCTCATGGGCGGGGCTTCTGTGTACTCTCCCCCTATCCCCATGGCTCTCAACTCAAAAATCCGCCAAATCAAGGCATTCGGGATACTTGGCTTTAACAATGCCCGAAAGGACTGGTACAGCAGCTTCAGCATCTGTGTGCCATCCATATTTTCTTTGGTGTAATACTCCGCCAACTCCAAAAAATAGGAAGCATAACAGGCCTTTTCCACATCCAAGGACAACTCATCAAAGTAATTGGAAATCTCAGCTCCCTGCACGCTGTAAGCATCCCTCCCTGGATACAGCGTAAACACACCAAAGGCAAAAGGACGGGTTCCGGCCATCAAGCTATGATTCAAGCGTCTGGCTCCTCTGGCAAAGGCCGTGATTCGCCCTCGCTCCCTTGTGAGCAGCACCAATCGTTTGTCATAATCCCCCGCCGGAGCGGATTTGATTACCATACCATTCACTCGAATCTGTTCCATGCCGCCCTTCCTCCCGTCCTTTTTTCTTTTCTTCTTTTTCTCTTGTTCTATTTCTCATGCACATCGTAGCCGTAATTTTTCATGTACAGCTCGCTGTCTCTCCACTCCTTGCGTACCTTCACCCAAATCTGCAGGTTGACGTGTGCATCCATCAGATTTTCAATCTCCATGCGGGCCTGAGAACCAATTTTCTTTAACATGGCTCCCTTCTTTCCGATGATAATGCCCTTATGAGACTCTCTCTCACACACAATGGTCGCCTCAATGTCAAAGAGTCCGTTGGGTCTTTCGGTCATTTTTTCAATCACAACCGCAATGCCGTGCGGAATCTCATCGCTCATGAGACGCAGAGCCTTCTCTCGTATCATCTCCGCCGCAATCTGCCGCATCGGCTGGTCGGTCACGGTGTCCTCGTCGTAATACTGCGGTCCCTCTGGTAGGTACTGAAATACCTCGTCCAGAATGGCATCGGTATTGATTTTGCGAAGAGCAGAAACTGGAATGATGGCTGCAAATTTGCAGATATCCTTATAAGCATCTATAAATTTCAGAACCTCTTCTTTTTTTACGGTGTCAATCTTATTGATAACCAGCACCACCGGTGTCTTGATCTGTCTTAAAATTTCCGCAATGTGCTGCTCTCCCGCTCCGATGTAGGTAGTCGGCTCCACCAGCCACAAAATCACATCCACCTCTTTTAGAGTTCTCTCCGCTACATTCACCATATATTCGCCGAGCTTATTTTTCGCCTTGTGGATTCCGGGGGTATCCAGAAAAATAATCTGCCCTCTCTCATCGGTGTACACCGTCTGAATCCGATTTCGTGTCGTCTGCGGCTTGTCCGAAGTGATGGCTATTTTCTGCCCAATCAAATGGTTCATCAAGGTAGATTTTCCCACGTTTGGTCTTCCAATTAATGTTACAAATCCTGATTTATATTGCTTTTTCATTCGCACCTTTCTCTTTCTTTCCTTCTAATCTTTCCTTCTAATCTTTTCTTTTATTCCTTCTACTCCCTCTATTCTTTCTGACACCTTGCCATGAGATAGGGGCATCATGACAGACTCTGAATCTCGCCAAACAATTCTGCCGCCTCCTCTATCTTTTGAGCATTTCCCACGGCACAGATGCTTCCAGTCTCTAAGATTGCCCGAATCGGTTTCGCTAAGGCACGGATGTCCTCCACCGTCGCTGTAAGCACCTCATCTCTCTCCTTCTGAAGCATCTCCTCTGTCACTCCCGTGAAGTAGGCATTCAGTCCCTTAATTCCTTTTGCGGATGGGGAAAGTGGAGTATCCAGATTGCTGATGGCTCCAATGACATACTTGGTCATATCTCTCTCGTCAATGTCAAACTGCTCCAAATACGACAGCACTTCCTCGTACACCTGATTGGTCTCTCTCACATTCGGGTCACGGTAGGACACAAAGTAGCCCGCTCCACTCATACCAAAACTGCTCATGCAACCATAAGCCCCGCCTTTCACACGCAAGCGAATCCAGAGATAGTCATAACTTAAAATCACCTTCAAAATTTCCATTGCTCCGGTGTAGGCACAGCCACTCTCGGCAAAGCTACCGCATCTCGCCACATAGTTCACCTGTGAGGCGGTCTTGAAGCCCTCATTTTGATTCTTGGCTGAGAACACAAAGGGATAAATCTCTCCCTTTGTCTTTGGCAGCTCCTCCGTCAGGATGGGAAGCTGCTCACAAAACTTCGCAAACCCTTCCTCATCGGCCGTGCAGCTCAGCAAAAGATTCTCTCTCGTGAAGAGCTTCTTGGCTGTGCGAGTCAGTCCCTGAATCAGCTCATCGCTCTTCGTATCAAAGTTTTTGAGGGCAGAGTCCACAAAATAATAATAATCCAGTCCCTTAATCAAGTCGGTGAAACGAGAGGAGGCCGAAAAATAGGAATTGGCCCTCAGCACCGCCACCGAGTGACCAGAGCTGCTAAATTTCATCTGCATCTGGGACTTCACTTCCGCAAGAATCTCACGCAGTCTGTCTTTCTGTGCCAAGTTGGAGTGCAGCAGCACCTCCCGCAAAATATCCATGCCAAAGTCCATCTTATCATAAAGCACACGAATCTTTGCGTCAAATACGCCAGTAAAGGCTCCCCTTTCCCGCAGATTCACATAGGTATTGACGGAAACACCCATGCCGCCGCTGTTTAAATCTATCTCACTTGCCAAATCGCCATAACTATAATGCTCGGTGTCCACACCACCCAAAACATCACCAAGCAGCCCCACATAGGGCAAATCTTCCTGAGGCACTCGGTCTGTCAAAAAGAGTGCGTGCAGATAGGCAATGCCAGAAGTGAACAAATCGTGATGAATCACCTTGCAGCCCTGCACCTGCTTTTCCTCAAAATAAATCTTGTCTGTCTTTGGCTCAATCTCTTCCCTCTTTAACATCGGAATCTTTGCCAAATCTTCCTGTGGGGATGGCGTTTCCTGATATTCTTTTAGCTCCTTTGTCTCTGCGATGAGCTGTCTTATCTGCTCTTTCGTGAGAGTGGCCTTATAGGCAGCCAATTTCTCGGCAAGCTCGGCATCCTTCTTGGCAGTCAGATTTTTCTTTGGAGTCACCACAAGCACAGCCTCATAGGGATTGTTTAAGAGATATTTGCGAATCAACTCCTCAAAATAGCCCTCATCCACAGCCGCCTTCAGCTCGTCAAAGACTGCCTGATACTCCAAAGCCTGCATAGGGTCGTCGCCATATAGCCAAGTTCCCATGCACTGCAGACCATACATCAATCCCTTAGGAGCCGAACCGTAGTCTGCCTCACGGCAACGGAACTCATAGTAATTGATGCCTGCCAAAAGGCTCTTCTTATTGATGCCCTCATCCGCCAATTTCTGCAAGGTTTCTTTTATAATGTGCAAAAACTCGTCCTTCCTTGTGGCATCGGCTCCTTTTGCGGTGACAGAGAAGTAAGGCTGCAGCGTTCCGCTCTCAAAACCGCCTAAGATATCGCTTCCGATTCCTGCCTTCACCAGAGCCTCCCGCAGAGGGGCACCGGTGGCATCCAGAAGCGTGTACTCCAGAATCTGAAAAGCCATAGACAGAGTCTGACTCAGGCGGCTTCCTATCACGGTGTTGACAGAGAGATAGTCCGCATTCTCCTCCTCTTCCTCCTCCATGATGGAGTACTGATAATGGCTCTCCACTGGAGCCACAAAGGGCTGCTGCTCTTGAATCTCGGAATCAATCTCTGCTCTCTCAAACTCACTCAGATACTGCTCATCTATCCAACGCAGCGTCTCTTCCATATTCATGTTACCGTACAGATAAATATAGCTATTGGAGGGATGGTAGTAGCTGTGATAGAATTTCAGATAATCCTCATAAGTCAAATCAGGAATGCACTCTGGGTCTCCTCCAGACTCATAGCCGTAGCAGGTATCTGGAAAAAGCACCTGACTCGTCACTCGGTCTAGCACACTCTCCGGTGAGGAGAAAGCTCCCTTCATCTCATTGTAGACCACACCATTTAAGGTCAGAGGGCCATCTTCCTCAAACAGCTCATAATGCCAACCCTCCTGCTGAAAGATTTTCTTCTCGGTCAGACTATTTGGATGAAAAACCGCATCCAGATAGACATCCATGAGATTCTTAAAATCCTTGTCGTTGCAGCTTGCAATCGGATACATGGTCTTATCGGGATACGTCATGGCATTCAAGAAGGTATTCAAAGAACCTTTCACCAACTCCACGAAGGGGTCTTTTACTGGAAACTTCTTGGAACCACAGAGCACGGAATGCTCCAAAATATGTGCCACACCAGTGCTGTCCTTCGGAGGAGTGCGAAACCCAATCGAAAATACCTTGTTGTGGTCGTCATTCATCAACACAAAAATCTTAGCACCGGTTTTTTGGTGCTCCAAAAGCACCCCGTTTGAATTGATTTCCTTGATAACTTTCTGAGAGAGAATCTGATATCCCTCCACCTGCTTTAACATCTCCATCGTTTCCTCCAATCTCCCACTTGCTGTCTCGTTTCTGTCGCTTCGTTCTCTCCGACTTCTCTAGCATTAGTGGACAGGGGAACATACGCCTCAAAGCGGGATAATATGGCCATTTTCTGCGTTATCCTCAGTCGGCGTACGTCCACTATCTTGCTTCTTTGCCCCTTTTACATATTCCCCAACAACTTGTCCTTCCACACGGCAAGAGCCTCTCTCACACAAAAATGAACAAAAAGCAGCTTGTTGGTCGGTGCACTGATGCCATAAATATCCGTCAATCCCATCTTTTTGGCAAGCTGCTTGGCTCGAAATACATGAAAATCGCTGCTCAAAACCGCAATTTTGGGTGCCTGCCCCCGCCTTTGCTGGTGCAATCCTGCCTCCCTCTGCTCAATCAAACGCTTGCTATATTCCAGATTCTGCTTGGTATTTGTGGAAAATTCTTCTTTTATCATAGAAGTCTCCTCCACCCCATTATACTTTAGATAAGTATACATAGCCTCCGCTTCCGGCAGATACTCTCCCTTGCCCTTTCCGCCCGAAAGAACAAAAATGGTGTCTGGATTTTTCTCCGCATACAGCAGCACCTCATCCAGACGTTTTTTTAGGGAATCGCTGATGCTCTCCCCCTTCACCTGCGTGCCCAGCACAATCACATAGTCCATGCCATCTGCCTTCTTTCCCACGGCCTGTGAAAAAATCAGCACCTCCGTCACAGCGAAGATGACCACGCCGGCAAGTAGTGTCGTCAACACGGACACCGGAACCCAGAGAGGAATGCGCCTGCTGTTTTTGGCATAATATTCGCTGCCCACAGCCAGCAAAAGAAAAAGTACCGCCCCAAAAAGCCACACAAAGGACCATGAGGTACCTATGCCTGAATATAGGAGAATCACGATATAATAGGCCATGCAGAGCACAGCAATCAAATTGAACATCCAGAAAAGCATGTATTCCTCTCCTTTGCTCTTAGACAGAGGCTTCTGTCTGTTCATCCGCCTCTTCTCTTCTAAGAATGTCATACTCCTGCAACTCCATCCCCAAATCCACATACAAAATCTGTTTCGGGTGTGGTGCACTCTCCACCGAGTTGCCCTCCACATCGTAGATGCCTCGAACCGTCACCGCATGATTGCTGCCATCCGGCCGCATCAGCTCTATGGTCTCTCCCACAGAAAACTTATTTTTCTGCTCAATCTGCCCAAAGCCACGCTCATCCACCGTCTTTATCGTTCCCAGATAGGTATAGTCCTTGCAATAGGTATTATTGTCATAAATCTGAGCTTCATCCGTAGGTTTTCCAAAATAGAAACCCGTTGTGAACTCTCGATTGGTACATTTTGCAATCTCTGCCCGATACCAAGCCAATTTTTCTTTATAACGTTTGGGGTCTGCATGGTAGTCGTCAATCGCTTTTCGGTAGGCTCTTGTCACGGTGGCCACATAGAGAGCGGTCTTCATGCGTCCCTCTATCTTAAAGCTATCAATGCCCGCCTCTATCATCTCTGGAACATGCTCTATCATGCAGAGGTCCTTGGAATTAAAAATATAGGTTCCTCTCTCATTCTCATAGACCGGAAAATACTGGTTGGGTCTCTTCTCCTCCACCACAGAATACTTCCAGCGGCAGGGATGCGTACAAGCCCCCTGATTGGCATCTCGACCAGTGAAGAAATTGCTCAAAAGACAACGGCCAGAATAGGAGATGCACATCGCTCCATGAATGAAACTCTCTATCTCCATCTCCTCCGGAATCCGCTCCCGAATCTCTCGAATCTCCGCAAGGGAAAGTTCTCTTGCAGAAACCACTCGCTTGGCTCCCATCTGGTGCCAAAACAGATACGTTCCATAGTTGGTGTTGTTCGCCTGCGTGCTGATGTGAATCTCCATATCTGGAAGAATGCGTCTTGCCACTGCAAAGACTCCGGGATCGGAAATAATCAGGGCATCCGGCCGGATTTCCTTTAATTCCTCAAAGTATTCCTCCACGCCCTCTAAGTCCTGATTGTGTGCCAAAATGTTTGCTGTGACATAGGCCTTGACTCCATGGCTGTGTGCAAATGCAATCCCTTCTTTCATATCCTCTTTTGAAAAGTTTTTTGCCTTTGCCCGAAGGCCGAAGGCCTCTCCTCCAAAATATACCGCATCTGCGCCGTACATCACAGCTATTTTTAGTACCTCCAGACTTCCAGCCGGAATTAGCAGCTCTGTCTTTCTCATGTATTCCTCCATCTTTCCCTTTTTATCTGTTTTTTATTGTTTTATCCAGCTTTGTGCTCATGGCTAGACCATCGCCTATGGGCAACACCGCAGACAACAAATCCTCCCGATGCGTCAGCACAAACAGATACTCCCGCATCCTTGCGTGAATGGTGCGGTCACGCCTCTCAATGGCAAAGCGGGATTCCACAATTCTGCCCTCCTGAAGCACATTGTCCGAAAGCAACACGCCCCCTGCCGACAGCAGCCGCAAAATATCATCCAACCAATGCAGATACTGCCCCTTCGCCGCATCCATAAAGATAAAGTCATAGGGACCTTCCAAAGTTTTTAGGATGTCTGTAGCGTCTCCCTCCAGCAGTTGGATTCTCTCCTCCCCTGCCAGACGAAGGTTTTCCTTGGCTTTGACGATTCTTGGCTCGTAGCTCTCTATCGTCGTAATGCGGCAGTCCTCGGGCATCGCTCGGCTCATCAGCAGAGCCGAATAAGCGACCGCTGTTCCCACCTCCAAAATCGCCTTGGGTTTGAGGGAGGCCACCAAGGTCTCCAGAAAGGCAGCCGTCTCCTTGCGAAGAATCGGAACCCCCTGCTCTCTTGCTTCCTCCTCGATGCGATCCAAACACGCTCCTCGACTTCTCTCCAGAGAACAAATATAATCTCGTACTCTCTCATTCACTATCATGCCTTATGTCCGCCTTTTGCTAGGAAAATTTTGCCAATGCGAAGGTCTCGCCTCATGCCGAGTCCTGCCCATTCAAATGATGTATGATTTCAATGGCTGTCATGGAGGTGCTTAGGCGATAGATTCCTGCCTTCGGCTTACACTCAAACAAGACATACTGAATCCGAAACACCAGACGATTCTGAATCAGCCCGTTTTCTTTTAAAATTTTTGTTACCGTGCCGGCTGCCGCCTGCTCTGGAATCACGACTTCCTTCTCGATGCCCGCACCCGACGACACTGCCGTCGGGTGAAACACCTCATATCCAAACTGATATCCTCTCGTCACTCCTACGTACAAACACAAGGCTACCATTGCCCAGCAGGCCAGTTTTCCAAAAAAGACCAGCACAGCAAGACCGAAACTTGCTGCATTCTCTGTCCCATCTCTCTTTCTGCCCATGTGAAAGCCTTTCCTCTGTCTTATACTTTCCTCTATCTTGCCTTAGCTAGCTTATCCTTTCGTCTGCCTATTTTGGCCTAGCTATCTTCGCTTACACTTCCATAATAATCGGAAGAATCATAGGATTTCGTTTCATTTTCTTCCACAAGAACTCACTCAAGCTGTCTCGAATGACATTCTTAATCTTACTCCAATCGCTGACGTGGCGATCCAGACAATCGTACAGTGCATTGTCCACCACCGCCTTCGCTTCGTCCATCAGGCTTTCGGCCTCACGCACATAGACAAAGCCTCTGGACACAATATCCGGTCCTGCCAACAGCTGGTTTGTGTAACGCTCCAGCGTCAGCACCACCACAATGATGCCATTCTGTGCCAGATTTTGACGGTCTCTCAGCACGATATTTCCGACATCGCCTACCCCCAAACCGTCCACCAGAACGCTTCCTGCCTGCACCCTTCCAGTTTGACGGATGCTCTCCTCCGAGAGTTCCACCACGTCTCCAGCTGCCATAATCAGGATGTTTTCCTTCGGAATGCCCATGGACTCTGCAATGCCCTTCTGTGCCATCAAATGGCGATACTCGCCATGCACGGGCAGAGCATACTTGGGATGAATCAAGGAGTACATCAGCTTGATTTCCTCCTGACAAGCGTGACCGGATACATGGGTATCCTGCGAAATCACCTCTGCCCCCTTCATGGACAGCTCATTCACCACACGAGCCACTGCCTTCTCATTGCCCGGAATTGGGGTAGAACTTAGAATCACCACGTCGTTTGGCATGATGGTCACTTTCTTATGCAGGGAGGAAGCCATGCGGGAGAGAGCCGCCAAGGATTCTCCCTGACTGCCGGTGGTAATTAACACGGTCTGCTCCGGTGCGTAATTACGCAGATGCTCAATGTCAATCAAGGTTCCTTCCGGAATATCAATGTAGCCCAGCTCACTCGCTGTCCCTATGACATTGACCATGCTTCTGCCCTCAATCACAACCTTTCTTCCATACTTATAGGCCGAATTGATGACCTGCTGCACTCGGTCTACGTTCGAGGCAAAAGTCGCCACGATGATGCGGTTATTTTTGTGCTCCGCAAAAATAGCGTCAAACGTCTTTCCAACGGTTCTCTCCGACATCGTAAAGCCCGGCCGCATGGCATTGGTACTTTCACACATCATGGCAAGCACGCCCTTTTTGCCAAGCTCCGCAAATCTCTGCAAATCAGCCGGTTCCCCGAACACCGGTGTGTAATCAATCTTAAAATCTCCGGTGTGCAGAATGGTTCCCGCCGGAGTGAAGACTGCGATGGCACAGGCATCGGCAATGCTGTGGTTGGTCTTGATGAACTCAATCCGGAAACAGCCCAGATTGATGGACTGCCCATGCTTTACCACCTTACGCTTGGTGGTCTTAAGCATATTATGCTCTTTCAACTTATTTTCAATCAAAGCTATCGTAAGTTTTGTCCCATAAACCGGTGCATTGATCTCCCGCAACACATAAGGCAGAGCACCGATATGGTCCTCATGCCCATGGGTAATCACAAAGCCCTTTAACTTATCTATATTATTCTTTAAATATGTGATATCCGGTATCACCAAATCAATGCCCAGCATGTCCTCACTCGGGAAGGCCAGCCCACAGTCGATCACGATCATGGTATCTTCGTACTCAATCACGGTCATATTCATGCCGATTTGTCCCAGCCCTCCGAGCGGAATAACCTTCACGCTGCCGCTGTTTTTGCTCTTTGCTACTCTCTCGCTCTTTGCAGCTCTTGTTGTTTGCAACTCCTGTTTGCTTTCATTTTTGGTCTCGTTCTTTTCTTGTCTCAAATATATGACACCTCTCATTCTTATTCTTTTTTCTTAATTCTTTTCTCTT
>JAUNGR010000079.1:0-2571 GCA_030524485.1 bacterium
CAAAATTCACCCCTGCCTGACTCTGCGACCTCAAGCGGAGAGAATATGGCCATATTTCCGCTTTGAGGCGTATGTTCCCCTATCCACTGATGCTAGCTAACGCAGATAGAAATTCTGGGATTCAAAGCCACAACGCACAATGTGCCGTGCTGCATCTAAGGGCACTGGGCTACTCTCACAGATGGAAAGCAGGGTGTTGGCATCCTGAAACTGCAAAAAATGCCACTCCCTCTCGGATAGCTCCTGTTTGCAGACAATGCTGCCGTCCTTCTCAAAGGAAAAGGAGACGGAGGAGAGAGGAAGGCGAATGCCCCAGCCGATTGCTTTCAAAAAGCTCTCCTTCAAGGTCCAAAAACGCAGAAATAACTCATCTCTCTGACTCGGCTCACAGGCCTCATAGAAGCTCCTCTCCTCGGTGCTGAGCACCTTTTTGGCCAATGCTGGCAGATTTTTAATCTTGCGCAGAGGTTCCGCATCCACACCAACGCTGAGAACTTCCCCCTCTGCTCCCTGTCTGAGATACAAATAGATCCTCTCCGTCGTGTGCGTCAGATTGTAGGCAATGTGCGGATAATCCCTTAAATAGGGTTTGCCACCTGACTCCCTCTCCAGCACTGGATTCTTCACGTCTCCACACTCCGAAAATAGGGCATAGTGCAGCAAGCGTGCCCCCATATATTGTTCCGTTGAGCGTTTTTGTGTCATATCTTCCCAAACACAATCTGTCTGATACAACATAGTCCCTCTCCTCCCCTCTTAGCATGAGCGAAACTAATCTCCCAAAACATTCACAATGCGAGCGGGGGTACGGTAATTCCAAGAGGAAATCTTGATTCCACTTCTCTTGCTCGCTGCATGAATCACCTGACCGTTGCCGATGTACATGGATACATGGTTGATGGTTCCTCCCTTATTGGTATAAAAAATCAAATCTCCCGGCCGCATCTCGCTGGAAGAAATGCGCTTACCACTGTTGGCTTGACTGCCGGAATAATGCGGCAGATTCACCCCAAACTGCCTCATCACCTGCATGGTGAAACCCGAACAATCCACGCCTCTGGTCAGACTGGTGCCTCCCCAGACATAGGGATTTCCCAAAAATTGCATTGCATAGTTCACAATCTGGGTTCTTCTTGAGGAAGCTCCCGAGCCGGAGCCACCGGAAGAACCACTCTCTAAAGGAGTGAATTTGATAGCCTCCGGAATGGCATAACGCACATCCACATAGTCCGTTGAGACAAAAGCGGTCTCGGTATCCAACTCAATCTCCACCCAACCATCGGTCTGGCTCACCACCGAATAACGTTCGTTATTGGAAATTTGCGTCCAGATAGAAGCCTCCGTGGACGGCTCCGTTCTCGCATTCAGCCTATCTGTGCTCACAATCGCCATCAGCTCCGCATGGTCTATTGCCGCCTGCTTCGCCGCCGCTCCGGTCAACACATACTCCGCACTCACATAGCCCGTCACCGGTCCCGATTGAATCCTATACCAGCCATCCAAGGTCTCCAAAATCTCGGCTCCGCAGTTTCCAGGCATCTTTCCGATGATTTTTCCGTCCTTCTCACTCGGCTTATTTCGGATGTTTAGATAGCCCTGCACATTGGAGACCGCCGGATTGTCGTAAAGATTGATGACCATGGAGCGCAAATCCAGTTTTCTCGCCTCATTGAGAGCCAGCTGAATGGTCACATAGTCCGCCGACAGATAGCCGCTGCCATTGAACACCCAGCCATCCTCCACCCGAACCGCACGGTAGCGTTCTCCCTCATAAGCCTGTCCCAGTGTAGGGGCATCGGTGGATGGCTCCGTGCGAATGTTGAGGGCATCCGCCTGTACAATCGCATATTCTTCCACCAAAGGCAGGGCAGCTTCCCTTGCCTCCTCACCGGTCAGCACATATTCGGCACTCACATAGCCCGTCAGACCACCAGAAGAAATCTGATACCAGCCCTCCTGCTCTTCCAAAATCTCACAGGCACTGTTGGCATACATTTTTCCAATCACATCTCCTGTGGTACTGGCCTCTTCCCTCAGATTCACATAACTTTCCGCCTGAATCAAGCCCAGATTGGTATACGCATCCACCACAGCCTGCTTTTCGGCCTGCAAATCGATGGCAGCCGCAGAGGCAGCGGCTTCCTCATCCTCCGTCGCCTCCGTCGCCTCAGGATTCGACTCCGTTCCCGCCTCTGTGGTCTGCACTCCCATCTCTCCTGTCTGCCTGCTCTGTCTGTGCGTCCACTTCCAAAGTCCAAATCCCAGCAACGCAAGCAACAGCACACCAAGCACGGCTCCTGCAATGTAATATTCGGCCAAAAGCTGTCTTCGTTTGGCACGACGTAGCTTCTCTAAATCCTTCTTCTTTTCTAGGCTTTCCTCTTGTTTCGGTGCATCCTGTGTATTTTCTTCTTTATGAAACAATGGCTCCATTCTGTCACTCCTTTTTCGTATCCCAAAAACTTTTAGCTATTACTATAACACAAAAAGCCAAAGATTTTGTTACAAAATTCTTAAATTTACTCTGAAAGTGCTGTCAAGCAGCGGGGCAGACTGGATGCTCGCATCCAA
>JAUNGR010000079.1:2671-12066 GCA_030524485.1 bacterium
GGATGCACCGATATTTGACAGCCAAGCCTGTATGAATCAGTAGGGCGATAGCCCGGATGATGAATACAGGCGGCGATTGCGTTGTTGGGCACCGGTGATGCCCGTTTGGCAACGACCGAAGCGGAGCGGAGACCGTGTGAAACACGGAGCAATCGACTTTCAGACAAAGTGCTGTCAAGCAGCGGGGCAGACTGGATGCTCGCATCCAAGGATGCACCGATATTTGACAGCCAAGCCTGTATGAATCAGTAGGGCGATAGCCCGAAGTGCGGAAGGCAGAGGAGTTACGAAAAGCTCTCCTATTGGGGTTTTTCCCCGCTCTCCGGAAGGAAAATACAAAATTCCGTCCCCACATCTACCTCCGAACGAACCTGAATGCTGCCTCCATAATAATTGACGATATGCTTTACAATGGCAAGTCCCAAACCGGTTCCTCCCATCTTGCGGCTTCTCCCCTTATCCACCCGATAAAAACGCTCAAAAATCCTTCCGATGTGTTCTTTGCTGATGCCCACACCACTGTCCCTCACCTGAATCTGCACGCCATTGTCTTTACGCATCGCATAAGCCCACACCTCCCCGCCACAGCGATTGTACTTGACGGCATTGCTGAGCAGATTGTTGAACAGCTCCTTCATCTGCAGGGCATTGGAAAAGAAAAGCAAAGGCGGACACTCGGCATGTACGAGCACCTGTCTCTCGTCTGCCATCGGTTTTATCGTGTTGACCGCCTCCATCAGAATTTCCCGCAAATCCACAGCCGTCTTTACCACCTCTATCTCCCTCGTTTCCAGCTTAGAAATCATCAAAATGTCATTGATCAGATTTCCCATATGTCTGGTCTCATCCAAAATCCTCTCCACAAAATCCTTCTTCGTGTTTTCATCTGTGATGATGTCGCTCTCCAAAAGTTCGGCGTAGCCTCTCACCGAGGTCAGGGGAGTCTTTAGCTCATGGGAAGCATTGCTAAAAAACTCCTGCCGAATGCGTCTTTCTCTCTCAATCTGTGCCAGATACTCCTTCAAATCGGTGGACATTTTCATGGTGGTATCCGCAATCACATTGATTTCCGGATATTTGCAAGTCTCAAAATTCAAATCCATATGTTTCTCATTCATCCGTCCCATCTGTCTTGCTATCTCATCAAGGGGCGAGGAGACGGAATGGGAGAAGCGGTCCGCAATCACCACACAGACAAAGAGAGAAATCACCACGCTAAGCCACACCGCCGGAAGAAACAGCAAAAGATTCTCCTGTATGCCCGCAAAAGGACGGGAAAGGCGCAACACACAGCTGCCATCCTGCGAAAGCTTTGCCACATAGAGCATGGTTCTGTGCAAGGTTTCCGAATAGCGGGCGGAGTAACCTGTCCCATGACGAAGGGCTTCCTGTATCTCCTCTCGATTGCTGTGATTGTCTATCGCTTCCTGAGCCTTGCCTGTGTCCATCAAAACCGTACCATCCACCGCTATGATGGTCAGTCTCTCCTGATTTTTGTCTACCGACTGCTCCAAAAAAGAGGCAGCCGAGGAAACATTCCCCTCATACGCAAGAATGCTGTCCAAACCGGACAGCATATATTGCATGTTGCTGCGGGATTCCCGCAGCAGTATGGTATTGGTGACGAGGATGAAAACAAGACTATTGAGCAGCAGAGCCACCAACAGCACTTCAATAAAGCGGATAAAAAGTTCCTTTCTCATGCTGTCTCCTCCGGTTTTTCCAGACGGTATCCCACCCCACGTATGGTCTTGATGTAGGCACCGCTCTTCTCTCCCAGTTTTTGACGCAGCGTTCGGATATGCATGTCCAGCGTTCGGGTTCCACCATCAAATTCATAGCCCCAAACCTGATTTAAGATTTCATTGCGTCCCACCACCCGCTTTTGGTTCTCCATCAGGTAGGTCAAAAGCTCGAATTCCTTGAGAGTCAGCTCCACTTTTCTGTGGTTTTCACTCACCTCATGGGTGTTCTTGTCCACCTGTATCTCCTCAAAGCTTAGGATGCCATCCTCCGCTTTGGCTGGGGAACTGCGGCGCAACAGCGTTCTCACCCTTGCCGCCAGTTCCAACATCCCAAAGGGCTTAGTCATATAGTCGTCGGCTCCTTCGTCCAATCCCATCACTTTATCGATCTCTCTATCCTTTGCCGTCAAAATCAAGATAGGCATATTGGCCACCGCCTTCATGCTACGGATTTTGCGGATGGCCGTAAGGCCATCCATCCCCGGAAGCATCAAATCCACCACAGCAAGCGAGGGAAGATCCCTCTCTATGGATTTAAGAGCATCCTCCGCATTCTCAAAAGCACGAACCGTATAGCCAAACCCCTGCAAAATCACCGAGAGCAAATCTCGAATATTGTCATCATCTTCCACTACATACAACACCATACCTTCCTCCTTACCACTTGCTTCCTGTTTTTCGTCTTCTTTTCTTGGTCTGATTTACAGCTCTTCCTTGATGTAACCAGCTATGTTCTTTGCATGGTCAGAGATTCGCTCCAAATTGCTCAACACATCCAAAAAGATAATGCCAGCCTCCGTTGTACAGGTTCCCTTAGAGAGGCGGACAATGTGAGCTTCTCTCAGCTCCTCCTCCAAGGTATCGGCATCCTGTTCATACTTTGCTGTGAGACGAATGTCCTGCATATTGGGATTTTTTCTCGCTTCCATCGCACAGCAGAGAGCCTGCTTGGTCACTTCACAGATTTCCTCCAATTCCTTTAGGGCTTCCTCCCCAAATTTTAGCCCTCCCTTCATCTTCTCCTGTGCCAGCTCGGCCAGATTCTCACAGTGGTCTCCGATGCGCTCCAAATCCCCGATGGTATACATATAATTCTTGATCAAAAGATGCTGATGGTCGCTCAAGGAAAGATTATTGATTTTTACCAGATAGTTGGTCAAAAGACGGTTTGCCTTATCGATCTCCGTCTCCTTATCTAAGGTAAAACGAATGCCTTCCTCGGAGCTATGGCAGATGGTCTTCATGCTGTTTTCCAAGGTTCGCAGCACCAACTCTCCCATGCGCTCCACCTCTTTCTCGGCAGCCTCAATCGCAAAAGAGGGGGACTCCATCATGCGGGCATCGAGCTGAAATTCCTCGCTCTTTTCCTCTTTTCCTTCTTTGATGATAAGTTCAGAAAGCTTTACCAAGGCTCCCGCAAACGGGAAAAGGAGAATGGTATTTGTGACATTGAAGATGGTGTGGAACACCGAAATCTCCACGCTGTTGATTCGTGACATCGCCAATTCCGGACGGAAGAGGAAGAATACAAACATACCGATGCCAAAAATAACAGCTCCAAGGACATTAAAGAGCAGGTGAATCACAGCCGCTCTCTTTGCGGTTTTATGGGCACCGGCACTGGAAAGCAGAGCCGTTACACAGGTACCAATGTTCTGTCCCAAAGTAATGAAAATAGCGGAACGCCAATTTACAATGCCATTTAGGGCAAGCGTCTGCAAAATGCCGACCGAAGCCGAAGAACTCTGAATGATGCCAGTCACCACCATACCCGTCAGGATACCCAAAATCGGGTTTCGTCCTAACACCTGAAAGGCCTTCTTGAAAATATCCGCATCCCTGTAAGGCTCAATCGAGGAGGACATAAAGGAAAGTCCCACAAACAAGACACCAAAGCCCAATAGAATCTCTCCAATTTCCTGCTTCTTATGGCTCTTGGAAAAGAGACGTATCATCGCACCGATTCCGATTAAAAGAGGGGCAAAGAACTCCGGTTTTAGCATCTCTCCCCACTCGCTCATGGAAACCAGCCAGCTTGTCACTGTGGTACCAATGTTGGCACCCATAATCACGCCAGTTGCCTGCATCAGGTTTAACATACCAGCATTGACAAAGCCTACTACCATGACAGTCGTTGCGGAGGAACTCTGGATGATGGCCGTCACTCCGGCTCCCACCAAGACACCGAGGAGACGGTTTCCCGTCAGCACTCCTAAGAGCTTTTGCATTCTGCCTCCCGCCGATTTCTGCAAACCGTCTGCCATCGCCTCCATCCCATAAAGGAACATTCCCAGTCCGCCTATGAACTGGAACAACATTTGTACATCTGATAAATTCATACCGATCCTCCCATAAATACCATAGTTATCCATAGTATAACAAATTCTTTGTCAAAAGTATGGCTAATCTATGTAAAATTTATGTAAGATTTGGTACGATGTATGTGTCTTTCTTGTTCTTTTTTCTTATAGCGTACCCCTTATTTTCGCAGCACGTCCTTATATACCCGCAGTACGTTCTTGTAAAAAACTTTTTCAATCTCCTCCGTGGAAAAGCCATTCTTCTCCATCGCTTCCGCTAACAGGGGCATCTTTCCAGCTCCCAAAATCTCTGTGTTATCCCCGATGCCGTCAAAATCACCACCCAGTCCGATGCAGTCGATGCCTCCCACCTGTTTGATGTGACGAATGTGGGCCAGCACCTGCTCCACCCGCCCGAACGCATTCTCCTCCTCGCTCAGGAAGGCGGCACACATATTCAATCCCATCACGCCTCCCCGCTCCGACAGACCGCGAATCATCTCATCCGTCAGATTTCTGGGATGGGAACAAATGGCTCTTGCATTGGAATGACTGGCCACAAAAGGCCCCTCGCTGTGACGCAGCACATCGTAGATACCAGCGTCCCCCAAGTGAGAGACATCTACTATCATTCCCAATCTTTGCATCTCCTGCACAAAGGCCAGACCTTTCTCCGTCAGTCCATCCTTCTCATTCGGGTAAGCCTTGCCTGTGTTGCTGTCCACAAAATTCGGAAAAGCAAGCTCATTGGCAAAATTCCAAGTAAGGGTCATCATCCGCACACCCAGACGATAAAAATCTCGCAGCAATTCCAATTTTCCTCGGCACACAGCTCCCTCCTCTATGGTCAGAAGGGCTGACATCTTGCCTTCTTTCTGGTTTTTCTCTATGTCCGCATAATTCAGAACCACCCCAATCTTGTCTGCGTTCGCTTCCATCTCCTCATAAAAACAGTCAATCATCCCCATACAGTAAGCAAAGGGATCCTCCACACGTTTTAGATGTACAAACATCGCAAAGTTTTGCAGCAGGTAATCGCTCTTTTGCATTCTCTCCAAGTCCATATGCAGGGAATTTTTAGCCAGAGAAATCTCCTCCCCCTGCAGCTTCCTGTGATAAATCGCTCCTATGGTATCGCAATGCATATCCACTGTCTTCATATCCATTTTCCTCCTTTTTTTCAGACACATTTCCGTTTTCGTCCACCTCAACTCCGAAGGAAAGACTCTGCATCTTCTCATAAAAAGCCTGTTTTTTCGTCTCCTCCGTCAACATCGAGGTGTATCCATTTTGGGAAGTTCCTCCAACTAGGCGCAGGGCAATCCCCTCGTCACTCAGTTCGCTCCAGAGCAGCATGGTGCTTGGAATCTGGCTTCCAAAAATAAAATTTCCCAGACTGTACACAATGGGCTTCCCTTTATAATATTCGATTCCCTGCAATACATGCGGATGACTTCCGATTACCATGTCCGCCCCCGCATCGATGTATTGCCTTCCCAATGTTCTCTGGTACTCCTGCGGACTCTCGTCCCTCTCAACGCCCCAATGTACATAGACGATGACAAAGTCGCAGAGCTTTCTCACCTTTTCGATTTCCTCCAGCAATCTCTCCGGATTGTAGGTCTCAAGCATTCCCGCCTTATCCTTTCCAGCCGCCCAACTGTACTCTGGAATCACTCTGGTGGCCGCCAAAAAGGCCAGTTTTTTCTCCCCCATCTGCACTATCACCGGCTGCTTTGCCTCCTCCAGATTTTTCCCCGCTCCCACATGGCGAATGCCTGCCTCATCCAACACCTCACAGGTATCTAAGAGTGCATCCGTTCCAAAGTCCAAGGCATGGTTATTTGCAAGCGTTGCGACATCCACCGAAAGCTCCTGCATCAGCTTTACCTTATCCGTCGGCAGGCGAAAGGTATACTGTTTGTCCTTTGCCGCCGTGCCTCGGTTGCTGAAGGGAAACTCCTGATTCACCACAAACAGGTCCGCCTCCTCAATGAGACTGCGGTAACCCTCATCCAAAATGCCTTCTATCCGATTTCCCGCCCTCTCGTAGGCCTGCAACACATAGTCCGAGAAATAGATGTCTCCCGCAAACAGCAGACGTATGGGTTCCTCGACCTTCTCTTTGGCAGAGGCCTCAATCTCTAATTTTTTTATGGCTGCCTCTTCTGTCTCTTTTAGGTCTTCTTCCAACGTCGTTTCTACCTTCTCCTCCTGCACATTCTCCAGCGTAGCTCCCACCGTCTCATAGGAACGGCCACTCTGCTCACGTATCACCCCTGCGGCTCCTCCTAAGACCATCAGCACCGTCAAAGCCAGCACTGCGATTCCCAATCGCTTCATACACAACTTCCTTTCTCCGCCTTACCAGACAATTTTTAGATGGCTGTAATCCACTGCTGCATCATCCAATTCCTCCACCACTCGGTCATAGCGAAAAAACCAGTCCTTATTTTTGATGTGAATGTACTCGGCAATCTTATCCGGCGGTGCCCCCTCCTTTATCATCATAGCAGTGCTCAGCACCCGCAGATCATTCATGCTAAAGGGGCGAACCTTGCACTCCACGCAGGCCTGACGCAATTTCATCTGTAAGGTACGAATGCTCATCGCTTTTTGGTGGCGATTTAAAAGTAAATAGGGACTGTCCGTTCTCCGATTCTTTGTGTGTAGACGCACCAGCTCCACCACATCCTCCGGCAGCTTCACAAAACGGTCATTGACAGGGCTTATCTTCATACGCAATCCATAATTGCCATTTCGGTCCTGAAAAAACATTTCCTGTTTTAACGCCACCACCTCATGGATGGTGAGCGAACAGCGCAGAGCTAACACCGCCGCCAAGAACACGGCCATATCTCCCTGTGCCTTCAAATGGCTCAATACCCTGTCAACCTCCACAAAACTAGGAAGCTCTCTCGGCTCTATCATCACATCAGGAGCCTCAAAGTCCAAGGAAAGAAAACAGGACAGATAATGAGCCTCTCTCTTCAGTTCCTTAGCATGTTCGTCCAGATACTTCGCCAAAGCCTGAAAAATGCGAAGCTGGTACTTTAGGGTCTTGGCATCCAAGTCGGACTGATGTTTCTCAAAGTATTCCTGTATTTTCCCCGGGGTAATGTCCAAAAAATCACACTCCAGCTCATTGCACAGGGAAGTCAGCACATAACGGTACTCTTTTTTGGTTCTCTCTTTCTGAAACCTCTCAGCATAGCGATTAAAAATCTCCGAAAATTCCTTGCTGATATAAGGAGATTGCAGTGCTTCCATAAAAAACCCCCTTTCTTTGTGTCCTTTGCTTTTTTGCCTATTTTTATTGTACACCATAGCTTCTTCTGTTTACAAGAGCTTCTTGGTTTTTAGTCTTGATTATCATAGGGCGAATTAGTGTCAAAAAAAGAAGACCGCCATCAAGCAAGGCTCGCAGCCGTCTTCTTTTGAATGGATTTTCTTATTCGCTTCTTAAGGCATCGATTGGATTCAATTTTGCCGCACGATTTGCAGGCATATAGCCAAAAATCAAGCCGATTGCTACCGATACCCCGAAGGAGAGAAGGATGGCTCCCATGGAGGGAGCGGCGGAGATGCCCAGCAAATTTCCGCCCAAAACCGAACCTATCATGCCCAACACAATGCCGATGAGACCTCCTATCATGCTGGTCATGGCTGCCTCAATGACAAACTGTGTCATGATGGTTCTCTTCTTCGCTCCCAAGGATTTGCGAATGCCAATCTCTCGGGTTCGCTCGGTCACGGACACCAGCATGATGTTCATCACACCGACTCCCGCCACCAAAAGGGAGATGCCTGCAATGCCTCCCAGCACGCCGGACATCATATCTATCATGGAATTCAGCTCATCTAACATCTCACTCATGGCGGTCACAGAGTATAAGTCCTCGGTCTTAAAAACGGTGTACAGATACGCCTCTATGGTCTCCTTCGCCTCCGATGCCTGATTGACATCCTTCACGGTGAAGGTGTAATTGTTAATGTACGTACTTCTGCTCAGTTTTGTGGCACTGCTGTAGGGAAGGTAGCAAACGTCATCGCTGCCTCCGTCCTCCCAGTTTTCCTCGTCCTGCCTCTGTATCACCCCGACCACCTTGTAGGCCTGCCCGTTGATTTTCACGGTCTGGTCAATGGCTTCGTTGGCGGTGCCAAACAATTCCACAGCGGGATAATACCCCAACACACAGACCTTCAGATAGCCCACCACATCCGAATAGTGGAGGAAGCGTCCCGCTGCCATCTCCTCATCCAAGATAGCCAGATAGCCCTCACTGACTCCCATGATGGAAGTCGCATCCATCGTGTCCTGACTGCTCTTCACCCTACCGCCAATCGAGACCGTGGGGGAAAGCTGCTCAAACAGCTCGCTATTTTCGTCGAAGAATGCATACATATCGTCCGCTGTGACCGAGCGAGTCGAAATATTTGTGGCATTCACCGTGATGCGGTTGGTTCCCATGCTGGCAAAGCTGTCCGTCATGTAGGACATATAGCCATTGACCAGACTGACCAAAATAATCACCGCTGCCACGCCAATGATAATGCCCAGCATCGTCAAAAAAGAACGCATCTTGTTGCCCCATATGCTTTTCAGGGCCAAATTAAATGATTGCAGCATAGTCCTTCACATCTCCATCAAAATTCACTTTTCCGTCAATAATCCGCACCACTCGCTTGGCTTCCAGTGCAATGCCGTTGTCGTGGGTAATCATAACAATGGTATTGCCCTCCTCATTCAATTGTTTTAAAAAGTTTAAAACATCCCGACTCGTTTTGGAATCCAAGGCTCCTGTGGGCTCATCGGCAAGAATCAAGGAAGGAGTTCCAGCTAAGGCTCTCGCAATCGAGACCCTCTGCTGCTGACCACCGGAGAGCTGATTGGGCATGTTGCGCCACTTTTCCTCCAGTCCCACCTTCTTCAAGGCGGCCATAGCTCTCTCTTTGCGCTCTGCCTTCCCATATCCGGCATACAAAAGCGGCAATTCCACATTTTCCAAAATATTGAGTTTGGGCAGCAGGTTGTACTGCTGGAAAATAAAACCTATCATCTTGTTGCGAATCTCTGCGAGCTGGTTGTCGCTCATCTCCGTGACATCCTCGCCTCCCAGAAAATATTCCCCTGAGGAGGGCACATCCAAGGCTCCAATGATGTTCATCAAGGTGGATTTTCCGCTTCCGCTCTTTCCCACAATGGCAACAAACTCGCCCCGATAAATCGCCACCGAGATGTCATTGTTGGCACGCACCTCCTCACCGCCCAACGTATAAATCTTATAAATATGACGCAAATCAATCAAAGGCTGTTCCTCTGCCATACATCCTTCCTTTCCGGCAGGTC
>JAUNGR010000080.1 GCA_030524485.1 bacterium
TCGATCGTTTCTCTCTTGGTTCCCGTTTGTCTGCTTTCTGTAAGCCACCTTCTGTTCACGGATGCTAATCGTTTCGGATGGCCGCCAAAGGACTGAGACGCATCGCTCTGAGTGCCGGAAAGAGACCGGCTATCATTCCTACAAAAACAGCAAACACAATCGCCATGCCCGAAAGCCAAAGCGGAATGCGGGAAATATTTCCGTCAATGCCCATCATCAGCGTTCCGATGCCTCCCACATGGTTGATGATGTAGGAAATGGCATAGCTCAGTGCTATTCCAATGACACCTCCCATCAACCCGATAAAACCGGCTTCCATCAAAAACATGGTTCGGATGTTTCCCATAGGACAACCCAACACCTTAATGACACCAATTTCCTTGGTTCTCTCATAAATAGACATCATCATCGTGTTGGCAATACCGATCGCAGCCACAAAGAGGGAGACGGCACCGATGCCGCCCAACACCACCTGTATCATTTCCTGCTGCTTTTGGCTCTGCTCCAGCCACTCCATCTGGCTGGAAGCTTGGTAACCCAAATCGGTCAGACTCTTCTGTACTTCTGTCACATTTTCCATATCGTCCACCATGACCTGAAGCTGCTCATAAATAAAATAATTATAGGGCTTTCCCTTCTTGGTGGTTGGCTGTCCCGGAATGGCCTTCTTTTTAAATATCTTTTTTAACTGTGCCTCAAGCAAGTCAATATTGACATAAATACTGGAGCTATACTGGTTATAGTCATTTTCTCCGCCTGCCACCATTCCCGCCGTTTTTAACATATATTTCTTTGGAGGACTCACTTTATTCTCGGAATCCTGATTGTACTGCGATTGGTAATATGCATCGGTGTCAAAGATGACAAACATGGGCTTATTCATAAAATCAATGTCCGGAGTTTCGGTCATCTCCCAGAAATACTCATTGGTTTTGCTGTTGCGAAACCGCTGATAGACCGTATTTCCCACCAACATACGAAGCTCGCTGTCCTTGGAGGAAGGATAGCTTCCCTCCCCCAAGTCAATGTCCTGCATGAACTCGTCCGAAACTCCATATAAACTGATATTTGCCTCATATACCCCCTGCTTCATAATCACATAATAATTCAACATGGGACTCACATAACGCACATGAGGCATTCGAGAGAGTTCCTTCACAACCTCAGCCGTCAAATATTGGGGATCCTCCTCCTGTCCTCCTCCATAATAAGCATCGCTATACACGTTAATTGCCGTCAAGGTTCCATACTGGGCATACTGCTCCACCGTCAGTTCCTTCAGTCCAATTCCCAAAGATACCATCACGACAATCGAGGCCGTTCCGATGATAACCCCCAAAACGGTGAGTGCGGTTCTCAGCTTTCTGCGGCGAAGATTATTGACGCTCATGGCGAGCAGGTCAAGAAATTTCATCGTCCATCCCTTCCTCTCCAGCTGCCTTGCGTTTTTTACGAATCCGAAGAATCGCCACAACAACGACAAGCACAAGCACTGCGGCGGCTCCGGCTAGATAAAGCTTATACTTCTGAAAAAAGCTGGGTTCTGCCGGAATTTCATCTATATTTCCTGTCTCCATATCGTCCATACCTGAAAAATCCTGCTGCTCCGTGACAAACAGCTCCATCTCCTTCTCCACGGTACTCTGGGAGCCATTCTCATCTTCATACGTAATCAGAATCTGTACTTTTCCGTCATCCATCGTCGCTGCCGTTCCCGAAACCATCACATCCACGTTTCCAGTGGAACCTGGCTTAATGTTTCCGACATAGGTATCGGTCTGCTGAATGGATTCTGCTGCAAAAGTTACCATCACATTGTAAAGGTCTACTTTTCCCGTGTTGTTGATGGAGAACATGATATTGCTCTCCTCCCCAACGTTAATGGAAGAAGGCATTACTTCCACCGTGCCAGTGTTCAGCTTTGCCACCTGATACACAGGAATATCAATGGATACTTCCTCCTCCGCATTCATGTAGTCCGGACTATCGTACTGCTCCTGAATTTTCATGGTGTAAGCCTTCTGCTCCAGACTGGGTTTGCTTTGCATCTGGAAGACCAACTCTGTGGTTTGCCCCCCTGCAAGCGAGTTCACCACAATGGAAGTGGAGCCTGACTCCGAAGTAAAGGCGGCTCCTCCGCTCTCCCCTGCTTTCTCCGGCTCCAGCGTAAATAAAATATTGCTTGCAGAGATATCTGTGGAGGCATTTTTCATGCGAATACGCAGTTCAAAACTGTCCCCTGCGATAATCTTTTCCGGAATGGTCTGGTAGCCATCCACCACGATTCTCGCCATCTTACTCGTATTCTTGTTCCATTCCTTCGACTCACTGGTTTCCTCGTCCTCACCGGTGATGCGGATGTAGAAATTTTTCTCAATCGGCTCGGCAAAATTGCCATCTGCTTCCTCTCGGTAACGAATCTTAAATTTCAAAATATAATAACCGGTCTTCGCCTCATCCCGCACATCCATGCTATAGGGTATGTAAGTCATCTCATCCGGTTCCATATCGCCTACAATCTCATCGTAGTTTGGCTTCTCCAACTCCAAGGGGAACTGGTTGATATCCGTTGCATTCTCCAGATTCAGCTCCAGACGGACATCATAAGCCTTCTTGACTCCCACATTGTGCAGATTCACACCGAAGTTCAAGACATCTGTGTACAAGCCATGGGGGGTCTCCTGTCCTTCGCCGAGGGTAAACGCATAATCGACGTTGCTCTCCTCCGATTCTGTGGTTGTCTCACTGTCGGAGTTCGTCAGCCAGATGGTGACATAATCGTACACGGTGCTGCTTCCGTATTCTACCTTAATCGGAACCTTATAATAGCCCTGTGTCATGTCTCGACGCACCACTCCATGCAACGTGACACTCTTGCTCTTTCCCATTTTGATGGTTCCCAGATTCTTGGTCTCCTTAAACAAATCCTCTGTCATCTCAAAGGGATAGTTTGCAAATTCAATCACATCCCCATCGTCATCTTCCTCGCTGTATTCATCCTCATTCGGCACAGCCAAGGTCACAACGGTATCGCTCATATCGTCTGAAGTGTTGTTATAGATACTAAACTTGACAGACATCTTTTTTCCGATTCTTCCCACGGGCACCTGCTTTACCACCACCATGCTGTCCTCATCGCTGTAACTAAAATCCGCCAGTGCAGTTCCTGACAGCACTCCTGAAAGCAGCATTAGGCACAACAGCCATGCCACGATTTTTTTTCCGTTTCTCATACTTTCCTCCTTGACCTCTTTCTTTTCTCCTCTTTTCTGCACAATCTTTTTTATTTTTCTTATGTGCTTCTTACTTTCCCTTCTCCTCTTCTTCCTGCAGCTCATGGTGTCTTTCCTCAATTTTTACGATTTTCCCATCAATGATATGAAAAATTCGGTCTGCATAGCTTGCAAGATGATCGTCATGCGTTACCATGACCAAGGTTTGATTCTGCTCTTTCACCACCTTCTGCATCAATTTTAACACTTCCATCGTTGTCTTTGAGTCCAAATTTCCTGTCGGCTCATCCGCAAAAATGATTTTTGGCCGAACCGCCAACGCTCTCGCAATTCCCACTCTCTGCTGCTGCCCACCGGACATCTGGTTGGCCATATGCTTAGCCTGTCCCTCCAAGCCCACAAGCTTTAGATAAGCCCTTGCTGTCTCCAAACGTTTTTTTCTCCCAATTCCTCGAAAGGACAGGGGCAAGGCCACATTTTCCTCCGCATTCATCGTCGCAAGAAGGTTATAAGACTGAAAAATAAAGCCAACCCGTTCCCTGCGAAACGTCACGAGTTGCCTCTCATTCAATTTTTCAATATGCTTCCCCGAAATCACAATCTCTCCTTTGGTCGGCTTTTCCAATCCCGCCAGCATATTTAAAAGTGTTGATTTTCCGGAACCCGAAGTTCCGACAATCGCACAAAACTCTCCCTGATACATGGTAAAATCCACGCCATTTAGAGCGTAGACCTTATTCTCTCCCACATGATAGATTTTGTACAGATTCTTTACCTCTATAATGGGAACTTTGGAACTCTTTTCTTTCTCCATGCCCATCACCTCCATCTGCTTCTTTTTTCTCTTTTGGATTCTCCCTTGCATTCTTTTTTATTATAGCGAAAATTACAAATTATCCCACCTCTATTTTTCTTACGATTTCTTACGATTCTAGTATACCATCATCTGACGATACTTTGTAGAACTTTTTCTCAAAAAGTAGTAGCAATCTCCAAGAAGATGCTTTATAATGTGATAGATATCTATAAGTAAGTGTAAAAAAGGAGACAAGCATGAGACATTTATTAAATCCATTGGATTTCTCCGTGGAGGAGACCTATGCGCTTCTGGACTTAGCTTCTGATATTGAGAAGAACCCAGAGAAATATTCTCACGTATGTGCAGGAAAAAAATTGGCAACTCTATTCTATGAGCCAAGCACACGCACCCGCTTAAGTTTCGAGGCAGCAATGCTCAATTTAGGCGGCAGTGTCCTTGGCTTTTCTTCTGCCGACAGCAGTTCTGCTGCTAAGGGGGAAAGTGTCGCTGATACCATCCGTGTGATATCCTGTTATGCTGACATCGCAGCGATGCGTCACCATAAAGAGGGAGCACCTATGGTTGCCTCCCAGTATTCTCAGATTCCGGTGATCAATGCCGGTGACGGCGGACATCAGCATCCCACCCAGACTCTGACCGACCTTTTGACCATTCGCTCCCTGAAGGGACATTTGGATGGTCTGACCATAGGTCTCTGCGGCGACTTAAAGTTCGGACGCACCGTACATTCTTTGATTGAGGCTATGATTCGTTATCCCAATGTGCGTTTTGTCCTGATTTCCCCGCAGGAACTGCGTGTGCCCAGCTACATTCGTGAGGATGTTTTGGAAGCACACAACATTCCTTATGAGGAGGTTGACAATCTGGATCTGGCCATGCCAAAACTGGACATCCTCTACATGACCCGTGTGCAAAAGGAACGTTTCTTTAACGAGGATGACTACATCCGCCTGCGTGACAGCTACATTCTGGATACCAAAAAAATGAAACTCGCCAAACCGGATATGTTTGTTTTGCATCCGCTTCCTCGTGTCAATGAGATTTCGGTGGAGGTAGATTCCGACGCAAGAGCAGCCTATTTCCGTCAGGCTCAGTACGGCGTTTATGTCCGTATGGCTCTGATTATGACTTTACTGGGGGTGAAACCATCATGTTAAACATCAGTGGATTAAAAGAAGGAATCGTGTTGGACCACATTCAGGCAGGAAAGAGCTTGGATGTCTACTACAAGCTGGGGCTGGACAAGCTGGACTGCCAGATTGCCATCATCAAAAATGCCCGCAGCAACAAGATGGGCCGCAAAGATATCATCAAGATTGAGGGGCTAACACCAGACACCATTGACTTGGAGATTCTCGGTTACATTGACCACAACATCACCGTGAATATCGTTCACAACCAGACAATTGTGGAGAAAAAACGTTTGCGTCTTCCCAAGAAAATCACCAACGTGATTCAGTGCCGTAACCCTCGCTGTATCACCTCCATTGAGCAGGAACTGCCTCACATTTTCTGTCTGACCGATGTGGAGAGAGAAATTTATCGCTGTATTTACTGCGAGGAGAAGTACTCCAAAAAGACAAAATAAAGCCAGCACACAATTTATACTGGACAGCTTTTGCTCCATGTGCTAGAATAGTAAAGCATTTCAAAAACAGAGTAGGACAGATGGTCGCAGCTGCAGAGATGTAGGTGAGGAAAGTCCGGGCTTCACAGGGCAGGATGCCGGATAACGTCCGGTGGAGGTGACTCCAAGGAAAGTGCAACAGAAATATACCGCAGTACTCGTACTGTAAGGGTGGAAAGGCAGTGTAAGAGACTCCCGCCCGTCTGGTAACAGACGGGGCACATGTAAACCCCATTCGAAGCAAGACCAAACAGAAGGCATAAGGCGGCCCGTCTGCTTTCGGGTAGGTTGCTTGAGCCTGTCGGCGACGACAGGACTAGACAGATGACCATCCAACGACATAACCCGGCTTATCGTCCTGCTCTGTTTTTCCAGAAAACAACACAACAGACACAAATTTTCTCTTACATTTGTGTCTGTTGTTTTTTACTCTGAAAGGGTTGTCAAGCGACTGGGCAGACTGCGTGCTTGCACGGTCCGGCGAATCCTATCCGTCTATATCTGGAATACACTTCCGCCAATGAACTCTCTAAGAATGGAATTTTGAGGAATGTTCTCGCTTCCCACCCCCAAAAAATAATCCAAAAACTTTAACAGCCGCTTTGCTTCCAAATATTCTGGTTCCTCCTTAGCAATCCCAAACAGCAAAGGTTCTGCATACTGCTTCAGCACCGCCAGTTCATACACATGAGCGGAATTAAACATGACATCTGCTTGTTCCTGATAGGGAAAGATATTTTTCTCCTCCCCTCGGCGCACATCCTCCCACATCTCAATCGTTCTCTTTGCACTGGTTCCTCTTGTCCTTGCATCACGGACAATCCGTCTCAGCAATCTTGCATCTGTGGTCGGGATGGGATTATGTTCATCTATGTTAAGCTGTGTCAAGGCACTGATGTAAATTTTATACTTTTTCTCCATATCCAAGCCATAGCTCATCGCATCGTTCAGACAATGTATGCCCTCAATCACAAGGATGTCCTCCGGCTTGAGTTCCAGCATTCCACCCCGAAATTCCCTTTTTCCTGTCTTAAAATTAAAGGTGGGCATGGGCATCTTCTTTCCGTTCAGCAGACCGCTCATGGTATCATGGAAAAATTCCAAATCCATCGCTTGTAAATCCTCAAAGTTGTAACTTCCGTCCGGATTTCTCGGACACTTCGCACGCTCGATGAAGAAATCGTCCGCTGCTATCGGGTGCGGACGCAACCCCAAAGCCCGCAGCTGTATGGAAAGTCGATGAGAAAAGGTCGTTTTTCCGGAAGAAGTCGGACCTGCAATCATAATCAACTTTTTGCTTGGCTGCCGAAAAATCTCTTCCGCTATCATTCCGATTTTCTTTTCAATCAAAGCCTCCTGAATCTGTATCAATTCGGGGATTCTTCCCTCGCAGACTGCATCGTTGAGCATTCCGACATTGGATACCTGCAAGCAATCCGCCCATTCTCCGGCTTCCTTCAGCGTCAAAAAGAGCTTGGGCTGCGGAAGAAAATCTGCTACCCGATTGGGTTCTGCCCGATTGGGCAGACGCAGCACAAACCCATTCTCATACAGCTGTAGGGAAAAATAACGCAAATAGCCCGTATCCGGAACCATATAGCCATAATAATAGTCCTCAAAGCCTCCAATGCGGTACAGATTGACCTTAGAAACCCGACGATAATGAAACAGTCTCTCCTTGTCGTACATCTTATGGAGATGAAACAGCTCCACCGCTTCCTGCGTGTTGACGCTTCGCTTTTCAATCGGGATTTTCTCCTTTACCATCTGGCGCATTTTTTGCTCCACCTTCGCCAACAACTCCTCCGTCAAGTCTACCTTCATCTCTGGCTTCACAAACAAGCCTCTTCTCACGGAAAAGTCCACCACCAACTTTTGAATTTCCTTTGCTCCCACCACATCATAAAAAGCACGAAGCAGCAGCAAGGTGGTACTTCTCTCATAGGCAGACATCCCTTCTTTGTCTTTGGTGCTGACAAAAACAAGCTCACAGTCCTCCTGAATTTTTTGATGCAGCTCCTGAAGCTTTCCATTTACCTTCGCTAGCACAATGTCTGCCTCATCCGCCCTCTGAAACTGCTTTGCAATCTCCAAGAGAGTGGTTCCTTCCGCAAACTCATAAGTCTCCCCCTGTATCTGTATTGCTGCCATCCACTTCCTCCTTCTCTTCCACTCTGCCCTGATGACATTGGGGTCCGATTAGTCCAAATAATCTTTCAGTTTCTTGCTTCTGCTCGGATGTCGCAGCTTACGCAGAGCCTTCGCCTCAATCTGGCGAATTCTCTCTCTGGTAACGTTGAATTCCTTTCCAACCTCCTCCAAAGTGCGGGGTCTTCCATCCTCCAAGCCAAAGCGTAGCTTCAACACTTTCTGCTCTCTCTCCGTGAGGGTATCCAAAACCTCCATCAACTGCTCATGAAGCAAGGTAAAGGTGGCGGCATCTGCTGGAACTGCCACTTGGTCATCCTGAATGAAGTCTCCCAAATGGCTGTCCTCCTCCTCCCCTATCGGTGTCTCCAAAGAAACTGGTTCCTGTGAGATTTTCATAATCTCCCTCACCTTGTCCTCCGGTATCTCCATCCGCTGTGCAATCTCACTCACGGACGGTTCCCTGCCCAACTCCTGTAAGAGTTGTCTGGACACTCTGGTCAGGCGGTTGATGGTCTCCACCATATGCACCGGAATCCGAATCGTTCTGGACTGGTCTGCAATCGCTCTCGTGATGGCCTGCCGTATCCACCACGTCGCATAGGTACTGAATTTATAACCTTTTCGGTAATCAAACTTTTCCACGGCTTTCAAAAGCCCTAGATTCCCCTCCTGAATCAAATCCAAAAATTGCATTCCTCGTCCCACAGAACGCTTGGCAATGCTGACCACCAGACGCAAATTGGCCTCAGCCAAAGTTTTCTTTGCCTCCTCATCCCCCAACTCCATGCGTTTGGCCAGCTCAATCTCTTCCTCCGTGCTCAAAAGGGGAATCTTTCCGATTTCTTTTAAGTACATGCGAACAGGGTCTTCTACATTCACCCCATCCGGAACCGACAAATCCAGATTTTCGATGTCTAAGGCTTCCTCTTCTTCTCCACTCTCCTCCGCAAACAAATCGGTGTCCAACTCCGAGTCTTTGTCAATCTGCAGCACATCCACATTGTTCTTTTCCAAAAAATCATAAATTTGATCCAACTCATTCGGGGTCAATATCTCACCACGGAAGAAATCTAAAATTTCTCGGTCTTCCAGAACGTTTTTCTTCTTTTTGGCCTCCGCCAGAAGCCCATGTAACTTTTCTTCAAACTGCATGGTTTTATCTTCCATATTCTCCCATCCCTCCATAGTTTGTCATTCCCCTCTAAGCATTTCTGTCCCACACCACAAAACGGTACTGTAAGGATGCACTCAGGCAGAAGCGTTATAAACTGAGGGTATTGTGTCCGTTAATCCAGTGAAATATGCAGATTCTTCAAGGCCGCACTCGCTTCGATCCATCTCTGCATCGCCGCCATGTCTCCGGTTTGTAAGTGTTCCCCCTGTACCTTAACACTGTTCTCCTTCACTCTTCGCACAATTTCCTGAAAGGCCTTCTTTTGCTCTTCCTGATTCATCCCCTCTGTCAGATTGGTGTGAAATAAGGCCGCCACCTCCTGATATTGGTCTTTGTCATTGATAAAGTGATTCAAAATTTCTGCTGGGTTGTTCTCCTTTCTCTCTTTCTGCGCAAATACCATGCGTGCCACTGCCACCGCCAAATCGTCCACAAAGTCTTCTGGGGTGATGACCTGTTTCACCTTCTCATACAGCTCCGGTCTCTCAATCAACCACGTCAAAAGTAGCTTCTGCGATTGCTTTAGGCCATCCTCTTTTCCCCTCTTTCCCTGTGTTCTTGCCTCTGTGTCTCTCCGTCCCTCCTTTGCCGTGTAAGAGATGCGATTTCCCATGGACTGCACCAGCCGCTTTAAATCCTCATAGCGGATAAAAAACTCTCTCGCCACTGCCTGCGTGTAATTATCCCTCTCCAACGCTTCCGGAAATTCCAAAAGTTTTCTTGCCACCTGATTGTAAAAAGCGGTTTTTTCCTCTGGGTCCTCCATATGGTAATCTCTCTTTAAAATGTCTATCTCAAACAAAAAACTGTTTCTTGCCTCTGCTATCCGCTGTTCAAAAGCCTCCGCTCCCAGCTGCTTCATGAACTCATCGGGGTCTTTATAGGGCTGCAAATTCAATACCTTGGTAGAGACCCCTGCCTCCTTCAAAATGGGAATGGCACGCAAAGCTGCCTTGACTCCGGCTTCGTCATTGTCATACGTCAAAATCACTTGGTCTACATAACGGCGAATGACCCCAGCCTGCTGTGAGGTGAAGGCCGTTCCCAGCGAAGCCACCGCATTGGTGTAGCCTGCCTGCTGCATGGCAATCACATCCATGTAGCCCTCACAAAGTAAAAAATATTTTTTTCTGGAAGTGCGGGCATAATTCAAACCATACAGGTTACGACTCTTGTCAAACAATCTGGTTTCCGGAGAATTCAAATATTTGGGCTTGGCATCCCCCATCACACGACCGCCAAAGCCAATCACACGATTGTTAACATCCATAATCGGAAACATGACCCGATTCCAAAATTTATCATAAGCTCCTCTTTCTTCTATTGTGAAGAGGCCGCTTTCCCGCAAAATCTCATCGGAGTAGCCCTTTTTCTTCAGATAAGCATACAAATTTCTTCCGCTTTTGCCAGAGTATCCTAAGCCAAAACGGCGTATGGTATCCTCATTCAGTCCTCTCCCTGTCAGATATCCCAAAGCATCCTGCCCCTGTGGCTGATGCAGTGCATAATAATAAAAATTGGCCGCCAAACGATTAATCTCTATCAACTCCGTCCGCATATCCGCTTGACGCTTCGCTTCTTGGCTCATGTCTTCCTTGGGAAGCTCCACTCCTGCTCTCTCGGCCAATGCGGTCAACGCTTCCTGAAAGGTATAATTTTCATACTGCATCACAAAGGTCAACACATTTCCCCCTGCTCCACAGCCAAAACAATAATACATTTGCTTACTTCCAGAAACAGAGAAGGAAGGAGACTTTTCATTGTGAAACGGACAGAGTCCAAAATGATTGTTCCCTTTTTTCTGTAGCTTAACATATTGTGAAATCACATCCACAATGTCATTTCTCATCCGGACCTCTTCAATAATCTCATCGGAATAGTACATGGTTCACCTCTCACCCCTTCCATGCTTTTGGTACAAAAAGCTCCTCAAATTTATCTATTGCATATCTATCGCTCATCCCTGCAATGTAATCACAGACCATTCTCCCCTTGGAATCCCCACCGAGCAGTCCTCTCTTTCTGTACTCCTCAGGAAGTTTATCTATATGGGAAATGTAATATTCAAATAAGTATACCAACAATTGCTGTGCCTTTCTCTCTTCCCCTTTGACCGTCTCCGCACGGTATACATGTGCAAACATCCACTCCCGCAGTCCCTTCATCGCCGCTTCTACCTCAGTGGAAAGTATAATATCGGGTTTTCCCATACTCTGCTCTATCATATCATGAATCAAAATGTTTAGTCTCTCCCTGACGCTGTGTCCCAGAACTTCTGTGAACTCTTGGGGAAGTTCTTCCTCCGTAAACAACTTAGCCCTTATCGCATCGTCAATGTCATGGTTGATGTAGGCAATCTTATCCGAGATACGCACCACCTGCCCCTCCAGAGTGGAGGGCTTTCCTGCTGTTCTATGGTTGCGGATTCCGTCCCTCACCTCCCAAGTCAGATTTAAACCTCGTCCCTCTCGCTCCAACACCTCCACAATACGGACACTCTGCTCGAAATGTGCGAAGCCCTCCTCACAGAGCTGATTCAAAATGGCCTCGCCCGCATGTCCAAACGGTGTATGCCCCAAATCATGCCCCAAAGCGATCGCCTCTGTCAGATTTTCATTCAGCCGAAGTGCAGAAGCTATCGTGCGGGCAATTTGTGAGACCTCCAGCGTATGCGTGAGGCGAGTGCGATAATGATCCCCCTCCGGAGCCAGAAAAACTTGAGTTTTATGCTTTAAACGACGAAAAGCCTTACTATGTAAAATCCTGTCACGGTCTCTCTGATAAGCCGTGCGGATATCACAGGGGGCTTCCGTTCTTTCCCTTCCCCTGCTGTCCGCACTGAAAGCAGCATAAGGACTTAGGAAATCCCGCTCCCACGCTTCTGCCCGCTCTCGAATTGTCATACACTCACCTCCGCTCGTGGAATACCTCGCTAAGTGTTCCTATTATACTCCTT
>JAUNGR010000081.1 GCA_030524485.1 bacterium
CACGCTTCGCAAAGCCCAATCAAGCACGCTTGAGGAAGTAGCTTGCTAAACAGCCAAAAAGCCTTCATCGTCAGTCCGTAGACGGAGACGCTTTTTCCTACGATGCTGTCTCGAATCGCCACAGAGACCACCCTTCTTGGATGAGCCATCACAAGCTTTTTATAGAAAGCGATGTCTCCGCTCTGCTCCGCCAAATCAAAAAATTCGGTTTTTACCGGTCCTGGACACACGGCTGTACAAACGATAGCTCGTTTGGAAAGTTCGGCATTTAGGGCACGGCTATAGCTTAGGACAAAGGCTTTGCTCGCCGCATATACCGCAAAGTGCGGCTGGGGCAAGAAGGCGGCAGCGGAGGCAAATTGGAGAATGCGGCTGTTGTTGGCTAGATATGGCAGCACCAGCTGCGTCAATTCCACCAATGCCCTATCGTTTACGTTTACCATGCCCAAAGAATCCTCTATCTTGAGGCTTTGTGCCTCTCCGATTCGCCCAAAACCTGCAGCGTTTACCAGCCACTTCACTTGAGGCTTTTTCTCCTCCAAAGCCTGTTCGAGCGAAACGAAGGCTCCTTCTTTTGCAAGGTCTGCCACAAACAGGCGGCTCGGACAGGGAAGATGCTTTGCCACTTCCTCCAAACGTTCCCTTCTTCTGGCTAGCAACCAAATTTCGTCCAAATTGCCACCAAACCGGTCCGCTAGCTGAATGGCACTCTCTCTTCCCATACCGGAGGAAGCTCCCGTCACGATTGCTATTTTCATCGTTTTTCCCCTTTCTCTGTCTCCTCCAAAAAGAGGTCTTTGTAAGCACCAATCCATCCATCGGCTAAGTTTCGTTTTTCTTCCTCCAAGTGCGAGGAAGCCTCGTCTTGTACGGCAATGACCTCCATTCCTGCCCGTTTTCCGGCAAGAATCCCCGCTGGTACATCCTCAAAGACTAAGCAAGCCGTACAGGGAACGCCCAATTCCCTCGCTACCTTTTGGTAGATGTCCGGAGCTGGTTTTCCCGCTGCCACCTCGCAGGAAGTCGAAACGTTTTGAAAAAAGGAGCGGATGCCGCAGGAAGTAAGAACTGCCTCCACCATCTCTCTGGCGTTGCTGGTCGCAATGCCCATCAAAATCCCTCTCTTTCTTAGTTCCTGTAAGAAATGCAGGGCTTCGGGCTTTAAAGCTACTTCGTTTTGATATTTGTTTAGAGACATCGCCATCCAGTCCGCTTTGATTTGTTCAATGGAGTCTGTGAGGGCAAAGCGTTCTTTGAAGTAGTGTGCTGTCTCCGTAAAGCTCATGCCTTCGGTGGCTCTGGATAAATCTGGCGGGCAAGAAAAGCCAAACCGAGAAAGATACTCTCTATCAATCGCTGGCCACATCCACATGGAATCCACCAAAGTGCCGTCCAAATCAAAAATAACCGCCTGTTTTCCGTCTAACCATCGTTCTAGTCTTCGCATATTCCCAGTGCCTTCCTTTCTTCTTTCGTCAACGCTCGGTACTCCCCCGGATTTAGGCTTTCATCCAAGACAAGGCTTCCCATGGAGAGCCGTTTTAAGTAACACACCCGACAGCCCAAGGCTTCAAACATGCGTTTGACCTGATGAAACTTTCCCTCCCGTATGGTGAGAAGCATTTTGCTTTCCGAGAGAATGCGAAGTTCTGCTGGAAGGGTTTTGGTGCCATCTAGGAGCGTGATGCCTGCGGCAAAACGAGCGGCGGCATCCGCCGGAAGCTCCCCCTGAATGTGAGCCTCGTAGACCTTATCCACATGTTTTTTGGGCGAGAGCAAACGGTGTGCCAAATCGCCATCGTTGGTGATGAGAAGCAGACCTTCGGTATCCAAATCCAAACGCCCCACCGGAAAGAGATCCTTTCTTTTTTTATCCTCAATCAACTCCACCACCGTCGGATAGCGGCCATCTTCGGTCGCAGAAACCACCCCTTGGGGTTTGTAGAGCATGTAATATTCTGTCTTGGTATAGGTTACGGGAAGCTTATCCAGACAGATGCTATCTTTTTGGGGGTCAATTTTTTCGTCTGCTTTCTTACAGCATATGCCATTTATGGTGATTCTTCCCTTTTTCGCCGCCTCCTTGATTTGGCTGCGGCTTCCCTTTCCCATTTCACTCAAAAATTTGTCTAATCGCATGGTATCTGCCATCACTGCCACCGCCATCCTGAATAATATTTGTTTTTTAGGCTCTGTCCCTGAAGTTTGGCAAAGCCAAGGGAGAAGCCATCCACCGCCATAAGACACCAACCGTTTCTTAGGGAACTTGCTTCCTCCTCACGCAAAGAAAGGGTCTCTCCCTTGAGATAGCGGATTACCCTCTCATCGGAGAGGGGCAAAGATAGCGTATTTTCAAAGTCTTGGGGACTAAGGGACATCGCAAGAGCCTGCGAAGGCTCAAAGCGGTCTTTTTTGAGTTCTCCCAAAAGTAAGCCTGTGCGAAGATAGCGGATTTTTGGGGGAGGAAGGAAGTCTTTGGGCAGCAGGTAGATGAGGCCGTTTTGCTCCCAGAGACGGGTTTGGTCTGGTTTTTGTCGTAGTTGCGTGAAAAATTCTTCCAAGGCCGGATGCGAGAAGGACCTTTGCCTTCTTTTTGGGGGAGAAGACGGGGCGGCTTCTTCTGCGGCAGCGGCTTTTTGAAAGCAGGCGAGGAAGTGCCCCTCTCCAACAATGCGGTGAGGGAAGAGGCGAAGGCAGCCGGAAAGACCAAAGCCGGTGCGTGCTCCCGCAAAAAGGGGCAGCGGCTTTAAAGAAAGGTTTGGGCAAGTATCTAAGAGATATTGCACGTTTCCCTCGTCCTCCTCCTTATCAAAGGTACAGGTGGAATATAGGAGGATTCCACCTGGCTTTAGCATTCGCTCCGCATAGCGTAGGATTTCTCGTTGGATGGGAACGTAACGTTCAGGTCCTCTTTGCTCCCAAGCGGAAATCAAGTCCGGATCCTTACGAAACATGCCCTCTCCAGAGCAGGGGGCATCCACCAAAATCTTATCAAAAAAGTTCGGAAAGTGGGAGGCTAGCTTTTCGGGAGTCTCGCTGCTCACACAAGCATTGGAGATACCTGCCAACTCTATATTTTTGAGCAGAGCCTTGGCACGGGAGTTGCTGATATCATTGGCAAACAGTAAGCCCTCCCCCTTTAGGGCAGCTCCGAGTGCCGTACTTTTTCCGCCAGGGGCTGCACACAAATCCAACACCTTATCTCCCGGTTTTGCAGACAGGAAAAAAGCAGGAGTCATGGCACTTGGCTCCTGTAAATAATAAAGTCCAGCATAATAATACGGATGCTTGGAGAGCGTTGCACTTCCTTCATAGCAAAAGCCATCCGGCAGGTAGGGAAGCGGAGAAAGCGGCTCTTGTAGTCTCTCTTTTAGCTCCTGTGGGGAGAGTTTGAGGCGGTTTACCCTAAGCCCCTGCTTTCCCTTCTGTTTAAAAGCGGCAAAATAGGCCTCTGCCTCCTCTTCTCCCAAGAGTTCTCGCATTTTAGCTTGATAACTTTGTGGAAGTTCCATTCCCATTCCGTGTGTTCCTTTCTTCTTGCTGTCTCTTTTGTTTTCGGTTCTGTAAGATTTCATCTAACTGGTTTAAATTGGCATTGAAGTCCGCTAATTCCAACATGTCTCCCGTCTTATAGATTTGGAAAAACTTATTGTAAATTCTTTGGTACTCTTCCTCACTCAGTAGGTCATGTACTTTCTCGAAAATATTTAAAATGTTTTCTACCATATTGGCTTTTTCCTGAAACAAATGTTGTGCATCCATAACCTCGCTTCGGATGGAGGACATCTCCTCATCCAAAGACAAAACCGCTCCCGCTGCATTTAAGATCCGCTCACGGATGTGGTCCGGCAGTTCTCCTTGGTATTTATATTGTAAAGAATGCTCAATTACCGCCCAAAAATTCATGGCAAGGGTACGAATCTGAATCTCCACTGGAAGCGTCATCTGCCCATGTATGGTCTCCACTTCGTACTCTATGGTGATGTGATAGCTCCGATACCCACTGCTTTTTTGATTCTTAATGTAATCTTGCTCACGTATGACCTTCATATCGCTGCGTTTGTGAATGATATGTACCACTTCCTCTATATCATCGACAAACTGGCAGATGATACGAATGCCTGCAATGTCATCCATCGCTTCCTCCAATTTGCAGGTGTCCAGAGGAATGTTTTTGCGGTAGGCCTTGTCAATGATGCTGCTGGAGCGTTTCACCCGTCCTTTTACCTGTTCGATGGGAGAATATAAACCCATATCCCGATACTCTTTCATGATGTGGCGGAACTTTACCGTCAGCTCCTCCACCGCTAATTCATAGGGCATCAGTCTCTCTTTCCATATTTGTGTTTCCATAAAAATCTCACCCCTAAATCTATGATTGCTTCATTCGTTTTATTGTAGCATACTTTCTGGTCTGAAACAAGAAAGACAAACATACACTGTACAAATACACTATATTCCGGTCGGTGCAAAAATATGAAAAAAAAACTATTTTCGTGTTTTTCTATTCTTTTTCTTATTTCTCTTCTTTTGTGGCCTAAACTTTCGTTTGAGGGTGCTAAAAAGGGATTGCTGCTTTGGTTTCAGACGGTTCTTCCCACTCTTTTTCCCTTTTTGTTTGCCTCCAAGCTTGCGGTGTGGACAGGGGGCAGTCGTTACATAAGCCGCCCTCTTCTTCCTCTCTTTTCTAACTGTTTTGGGCTTGGGGAAGAGGGAAGTTATTCCTTTTTCTGTGGACTCCTCTGTGGCTGTCCGATGGGAGCCAAAACCTGCAGCGACTTTCTGGATGAGGGAAAACTCACAACCGCACAAGCCCGTTTTTTGGTGGCTCTCTCCAACCTTCCCAGTCCCATGTTTCTGCTCGGCTATGTGGCGGGGGAAGAACTTCCCGCTTGGCTGCTTTTGTGGAGTGTGTATGGACCTTTGCTTCCCCTCTCTATCTTGGCACGTCGCATCTATCTTTGCCCTTCCTCCGCCTTTTTGACTCCTTCCCCTCAAAGGATGTCCCAGCAAAATCTTGCTTCGCCTCCCATCTTGGAAACACTACTTGCTGACTGTTGCCAAGTGCTGGTGACAATCGGAGCCTACATGATGCTATTTTCGGTAGCAGCCGCTTTTGTCGCTAGGCTCTCTTTTCTGCCGCCCTTCCTTAGAGTCCTTCCCATAGGACTTTTAGAGATGACTACAGGGGTGCAGGCTGCCCGCTCTCTCCCGCGTCCTCTCTCTTCCTTCTGTTTGCTGCTTTTTCCTGTTTTCGGAGGTTTGTGTGCCCTGTTTCAGACAAAAAGTGCCATGAAAAATGCCGGATTATCCATCCGGCACTATGTATTCTGGAAATTGCTGCACACAGCAATTTCCAGCCTGTATTTCTTTTTGGGAATCGGTCTGCAAAGTCACTTATTGCTTCTTTGATTCCTCAGTCTGCTCTGTGCCTTCGGACGGATTCATGCCCCCTGCCAACTCGTTGCGGTTGGAAGCTGCAATCTCAAAGTTATTATGCATCGCATGAATGAAGTCATCAAACTCCTGCTGGGAGGTCTGCATCATATGGGTAATAATATTTTGCAGACTGCGAAGCATATCGTCGGTGTAACGCATGGCTCCTTGACGAATGTTGAAGGCATCGCTATCTGCCTGATTCAGCAGTTCCTGAGCCCGTGTCTGAGCTTCGTTCATCACCTGATTGGCCTGCTCATACACCTGCTGCATAATCTCATGGTTGTTTACGCTATCCTGCTGCTGTGCCTGTGCATCCGCAATCATTTGATGGGAACGATTGGTCGCATCGTCCAATATATTGTTGCTCTTTAGGGTCGCATCATCGATCATGCTCTCTGCCTGCTTCTTGGCTTCTGCTAAAATAGCCTCCTGATTGCTGATGATTTTTTGGTATTTTTTGATTTCATCTGGCACCCGCAGACGCAGTTCCACCAAAAGCTCCTCCAGTTCCTCTTTGTTGACAATAATTTTGCTCTTGGAAAGGGGCTGAAAAGGACAGGTATCAATGTATTCTTCGATTTCCTGAATCAACTGCTCAATTTTGCTCATCTTAATTCTCTCCTTTTATTTCTCTCTATCTCTAGGTCCTATACGGAATCTTTGTCCGTTGGCAAATATTGCTTGCGAACATCCTTATATTTTTCTAACATACTTGCTGTGATTTGCTCCGGCACAAACTTCGTGAAATCTCCGCCGAAAGTGGCAACTTCCTTCACCATACTGGAGCTAACATAGGCATATCTTAAATTCGTGGTAAAGAACATGGTATCCACATCCGGAGCTAACATGCGATTGGAGTGGGCAAGCTGAAGTTCATACTCAAAATCCGTGATGGCACGCAGCCCTCGGATGATCACCGTTGCGTTGCATCTATGGGCAAATTCAATCAAAAGCCCCCCAAAAGACTGTACCTCCACATTGGGAAAATGGGCGGTCACATCTTTTAACATCTTAACACGTTCCTCAACGGAAAACAATGGGGTTTTGGAATTATTATTTAAAACACCGATAATCAGATGGTCCACCACTTTGGAGGCACGCTCAATGATATCAAGGTGTCCTAGGGTGACGGGGTCAAAACTTCCCGGATAAACAGCAATGGTCATATTTTTATTCCTTTCTGTGCAAAAAAACATGTTGATTGGTCTTATATTGCTTTTGTTTCTCACAGACAAAACCAAACTTTTCCAGATAAGAGAAGGAGGTATCCAGTGCAGCCTCCACAACAATACAGGTATCCAAAGTAAGCAAAGAGGAAGCAGACAACAGCTTTAAAACTTCTCTTTCGTAATCGTGGCGATAAGGAGGATCCATAAAAATCAGGTCAGCTTTCACATTTGCATTTTCCAAGCGAGCAAGAGCTTGTCTGAAATCGCAGTGCAAAAGTTCCGCCTGCGGATACAACTTGGTTCGCTCCAAATTTTGACGGATGCAATCGGCAGCGGCTTTGGACGCTTCGATAAAATAGGCTTTCTTGGCACCACGGCTTAGGGCTTCTATTCCAATCGCACCGCTTCCGGCAAAGAGGTCCACAAATACCGCATCCAAAAGTTGTGGCTGCAGCATATTAAAGAGGGTCTCCTTGATTCGATCTGTGGTTGGTCTGGTTTCCATCCCTTCTATTGTTTTTAACGGAATTCGTTTGCAAGTTCCTGCAATGACTCTCATGCTACTTCCCCTATCCTCTCTTATCACTTTCTTTTTGCTGTTCCTCATTATAGTATGGATTTTTTAGAAGGACAAGCAATTTTTTCGGAAAATACAAAATTTTGGCAAATTACGCAGAACCTTCTAGTGTATTTCTTTTTCTGCGGAACATAATAGGAATGTAACATCAAACAAAACGCAGCTCAAAAACAAACCGATAAGAGTTGCAAATATCTATGAAGGAGGCGTTACTATGACAAACAATTCTAACAAAACCAATGTACCTGAGGCAAAGGAAGCTTTAAACAAGTTTAAGATGGAGGTTGCCACAGAGTTAGGTATCCCGCTGACCGATGGATACAATGGAAACCTGACTTCCGCACAGAATGGTTCTGTAGGCGGCTATATGGTTAAGAAGATGATTGAAGCACAGGAGAAGAAAATGGCAGGCAAATAAACCTTCTCTTCTGAAAAATAGCTGAAAAAAGAAAGCTTACAATCGAACACAAATAAAAAGGCAACCGTTCTTTGAAGTTCTGACTTTTCCTAGTTTGAATTATCATGGAGCTGTTGCTTTTTTTGATTTTTCTTCTATATTATAGTTGCGTAATAGAAGAAAAAATGGGAGAATGTGGGGTGAAAAAGAGCTTCTTGTAGAGGAAGGTTTTGTTTTGGTTTTAGTGATTATCATAGGGCGAAATATAAGTAAAAATCCAACTTTCTCTCTTGTCTTTCTTTGTTTTCCTGCTATAATTAGGGGGACTATAGATAGAGAAAGAAGGGTTTTTTCATGAACTTAACGCAAAAACAAAAGGGTATTTTATGTATTATCTCTGCGGCATTCTTCTTCTCCCTGATGAATGCCTTTGTACGTCTCTCTGGTGACATTCCCTCCATTCAAAAGAGTTTTTTCCGTAATCTGATTGCCATGCTCTTTGCAGCTGCTCTTCTGCTGCGAAAACAAGAGAAAATCGCTCTCAAGAAAGGGGATCTCCGCTTCTTGCTGCTCCGCTCCTTCTTTGGCACGGTGGGCATTCTCTGCAACTTTTATGCGGTAGACCACATGGTATTGGCAGATGCCTCCATGCTAAACAAAATGTCTCCATTTTTTGCCATTTTATTTAGCTTTTTCCTGCTCAAAGAGAAGGTTTCTCTGTTCCAGGCTCTCGCTGTGCTGTCCGCTTTCGTGGGCAGTCTCTTCATCTTAAAGCCCAGCGGTCAAAGTCTCTCCCTCTTTCCTGCCTGCATCGGTCTTCTCGGCGGAATGGGAGCTGGCATCGCCTACACGATGGTACGCATTTTAGGAAAACGCAAAATCCAAGGACCCTTCATTGTGTTCTTTTTTTCTGCGTTTTCCTGCTTGGTTGTGCTTCCCTATCTACTCTTTGCCTATCATCCCATGAGCCTTCGTCAGCTATTACTACTGCTAGGAGCCGGACTTGCTGCCTCAGGAGGCCAATTTTCCATCACCGCTGCCTACTGCTTTGCTCCGGCAAGAGAAATCTCCGTGTACGATTACTCCCAAATTGTATTTTCCGCCCTCTTGGGCTTCTTCCTCTTTGGGCAACTTCCGGATCTCTTTAGCTGGCTCGGTTATCTCATCATCTGTGCTGCGGCAATTGCCATGTTCTTTTACAACCGCTCCCACTAGAAAGGAATCTTATTCCCTCTTATCGTTAAGCAACTTGTAAGCTTGAATCAAAATAGTCGGAAGAGCTGCCATTCCTAAAACAAGGGCAGCTTTTCTCATATCCAAAGGCGAAATGCTAAACAGTGGCTGTAAGAAAGGCACAAACAGAGCCAGAGCCAAGAGTGCATAGCCAAGGAAGAAAGCGGCGATGGTATAAGGATTGCTGAGGAAGCCCAGACGGAAGATGCTCTGTTTTCTGCGGCAGTTAAAGCCGTGGAACAGTCTCGCACCTGCCAAGGTTGCAAATGCCATGGTGCTGGCTAGGGCACTGCTCTCCTGCAAACCAACGTGGTAGGAAAAGAGGGTGGCTGCCGCAATCAAAGCTCCCTGCCCCAAAATGGCGGTCAGGAAGGGCTTTGTGAGAATACCTTCCTTAGGGTCTCTCGGGGCTTCTTTTAACAGGTCTTTTCCCGCCGGTTCCATGCCTATGGCGATGGCCGGAAGAGAGTCTGTCAACAGGTTAATAAAGAGCAGATGCACGGGTGTAAAAGGCACCGAAAGTCCAACAAGGGAGGTATAAAGCACCGCCAAGATGGCTGCCATATTTCCCGAAAGCAAAAATTGAATCGCATTTCGGATATTTTTGTAGACATTTCTTCCGTTTGCCACCGCTTTCACTATGGTTGCAAAGTTATCGTCTGCCAAAATCATGGAAGCTGCATCCTTGGAAACCTCGGTTCCCGTGATTCCCATCGCAATGCCAATGTCTGCCTTCTTCAAAGCCGGTGCATCGTTCACACCATCTCCTGTCATAGCCACCACACTGCCCTTTTTCTGCCATGCCTCCACAATGCGTATTTTATTCTCCGGAGAGACACGGGCATAGACCGAAATTTTTGGCAACACGGCATCCAGCTCCTCCTTGCTCATCGCATCCAATTCGCTTCCTGTGACCGCCAAATCTCCCTCCCTGAAAATACCAATCTGCTTGGCGATGGCTGCTGCCGTCACCTTGTGGTCTCCAGTAATCATGATGGGGCGAATGCCTGCACGGATGGCATCGGCAACAGCTGCTGCCGACTCAGGTCTCGGTGGGTCCACAATGGACACCAATCCCAAAAAGGTAAAGTCTCTCTCATTTTCCAAGGATAAGCTATCGTCCTCGCTCACCTCTTTGTAACCAAAGGCCAGCACTCGCAGACCATTCTCCGAGAATTGCTGATTCTGCCGCACAAGCTCTTCCTTATCCTGCTCACTTAGGACTTTCACGCCACTCTCCTTCGCAATCGAGACAGAGCGTTTTAACAACTCATCCAAAGCTCCCTTCACCAAAACCGTGGGTTTTCCATGTAAGCGGTACTTTGTACTCATCAGCTTTCTATCTGAGTCAAAAGGAATTTCCTCCTCACGCTGCATCATACTGCGAAGAGCATTCTCATCCACGCCCGCTTTTCTTGCCATCACCAAAAGACAGTACTCTGTCGGATCTCCCAAACCACCTACCTTGGTTGGCACCGTTGAGAACATACGAGTTTTAACTGGCTCCGCTGTGTTAAGTTCCTCTGCTTCCCGCAACGTAGAGTCATTGCTTAACACCGCTCCATAGAGCAGATAGCGGTGCAAGGGATTGGAAAGAGACAGTTGTTCCGGTGCATATAGCTTGCCATCCAAAAACACCTGCTGCACGGTCATGCGGTTCTGGGTCAGAGTTCCCGTTTTATCCGAACAGATGACAGAGACGGAACCAAGGCTCTCCACCGCCTTTAAGTCCTTGATGATGGCATTCTGCTCCACCATCTTTTGGGTTCCAATCGCTTGCACAATGGTCACGATGGAACTAAGGGCCTCTGGAATAGCTGCCACTGCCAAAGCCACCGCAAACAACAACGAATCCAAAATTGGCATCTTACGGTACAATCCCAGCACAAACACCAAAGCACTGATAAACATGATGGCAATGGCCAGTTTTTTGCTGAAATCGTCCAGACTGACTTGCAGCGGTGTCTTTCCTTCCTTGGTCTCGTTCATAAGCCCTGCAATCTTTCCGATTTCAGTATTCATTCCTGTCCCTGTCACCAAAACTTCCGCACGTCCATAGGTGACCAAACTTCCAGAATAAACCAGATTTAAGCGGTCTGCCAGAGGACATTCTCCCTCCAGCACCTTCTCATTTTTGTCCACACTGGCCGATTCTCCAGTCAAAGAACTCTCATTGACCTGTAAGGAGAAGGAAGAGAGGATTCTTCCGTCCGCTGCCACCACATCTCCAGCTTCCAACAGTAAGATATCGCCTGGAACCACCTCCGTAGCAGCCACTTCCCTCTTTTTTCCATCCCTTAGTACCCTCGCATTGGGAGAAGAGAGAGCCTTTAAGGACTCTAGGGACTTTCTTGCCTTGACATACTGCACCGTTCCCAGTATGGCATTCAGAATAATCACGACAAAAATAACGATGGTACTCTCCAGATTTCCAGAAACCATGGAAATCAGAGCGGCGGCAATCAAAATCACCACCAAAAAGTCTGCAAATTGGGAGAGGAAAATCTGCCACACCGCCTTTTCCTTCTCCTCCAAGAGCTTGTTTTCTCCGTACTGTGCAAGCCTTTTTGTCGCCTCCGCTTGCGTGAGTCCGGATTCCCTTGCTTCTAGGCTACGCAAAGCTTCTTCCTGTTCCATCTGATAAAACGCTTTCATGCCCAAAACCTCCTTTGAATGTTCGCAGCAAGCAATCCAGAAAAGGGAACAAAAAAAGACTTTCCATGTATCCATCAAAAGAATACATGAAAAGTCTTGTACCCGAATCGGTATACAGTACCAGCCTTTCGGCGTGATGATGACACTGTATCAAAACTACTCCCTTTTCCTGTCTGCTGTGGCAGCCTCTCGCCGCCCCTCTCTGCGTTACCGTTAGTATATGCGAAAAATTTGAAAATTACAAGTACTTTTTTATTTTTCTTTTCGTGACTTCTTATGCGAAGTGAATCACACCTTTCTTGTGCACCTCTTTTGCCTCGGTATCCTTCGCATAACCCAGAGCTGCCAAGCCGTACACAACATGGTTATCTGGAACTCCAAACTCTTTTAACAACGCTCTAATCCTAGGAGTCTCACTGATGTTATTCAGCTGATTAATCCAGACAGAACCCACTCCAAAGGACTGTGCTGCCAAGAAGATATTC
>JAUNGR010000082.1 GCA_030524485.1 bacterium
GAGGAGGGAGTTCGTCTGGGGGCGGCTCTGGCTCAGCTGGTGGAAGCAGTTCATCTGGAGGAAGTGGCCCATCTTACAGCAGCAGAAGTTCCTCAAATGGCAGCGGCCCTAATGCTACGACGGGGATGCTCACTGCTGCGGATGGACGACAGGGACAATGGATGCGGGATGAGAAAGGCTGGTGGTTCCGTTTTGCGGATGGAAGTTATCCGAAAAATGGCTGGCAGTATCTAAGTTACGCACAAAGGTCGGATTGGTACCATTTTGATGAGAAGGGCTATATGCAGACTGGATGGTTTCGGGATGTGGACGATAGGTGGTATCACCTGCACACGGAGGCGGATGGAACACAGGGACATATGGAGAGTGGGTGGTTTCGAGATAGCGATGGCTTATGGTACTATCTAAATCCGGTGTCTGACGGGTACAAGGGAAGTATGACTGTGGGATGGAGACAGATTCAGGATAACTGGTATTATTTTAACCCCATATCCAATGGGATTCGAGGCTCCATGTATGCCGGAACCATCACACCGGATGGCTATCTGGTGAACGAAAAGGGAGTTTGGACTGGACAGAGGACGGAACAGGGAAAAAATTTGCTGTCCGCAGTTTGGAAGTAGAAAAAAGGAAATAGAGTAGAAAGGCAAGCAGAGGAAAGGGCAAAAGAAAGGGCACAGTCTGGGGGAGGCAGAGATTCCGGAAGATGCAAAAGAAAAGGTTGTTTCTTCCGGAAAATTGGGATATAATCTACACGACACAAAGAAAGTGAAGAAAATGCTGCTTTCAGGGCAGCAGAAATGAAAGTAAGAGGCAGGAGATAAAATATGTCGAAGATTAGAACAAGATTTGCACCGAGCCCGACAGGCAGAATGCATGTGGGAAACTTGAGAACGGCACTGTATGCTTATCTGATTGCAAAGCATGAGGGAGGAGATTTCCTTCTGCGAATTGAGGACACAGACCAAGAAAGATATGTCGATGGAGCCATTGAGATTATTTACCGTACCTTGGAAAAAACAGGCTTGATTCATGATGAGGGACCGGATAAGGATGGAGGAGTCGGTCCTTACGTGCAGAGTGAGCGTCAAGCCAGCGGCATTTATCTGGAGTATGCCAAAAAGCTGGTAGAAAAGGGAGAGGCTTACTATTGTTTCTGTACGCCTGAACGCTTGGAAACGCTGCGAAAAACAGTGAATGGAGAGGAAATTATGTCCTATGACAAGCACTGTCTGGGGCTGTCCAAGGAAGAAGTGGAGGAGAACTTGAAGGCGGGAAAGCCCTATGTCATCCGCCAAAACAATCCAACCGAGGGACGTACCACCTTCCACGACGAACTGTATGGGGATATTTCCGTGGATAACAGCGAACTGGATGATATGGTGCTGATAAAGTCGGATGGCTATCCCACTTATAACTTTGCCAATGTGGTGGACGACCACTTGATGAATATCACCCATGTGGTGCGTGGAAATGAGTACCTTTCCTCCTCTCCCAAATACAATCGTTTGTATGAAGCCTTTGGCTGGGAGGTACCAAAGTACGTTCATGTGCCCTTGATTACCAACGAAGAGCACAAGAAGCTGAGTAAGAGAAGCGGACATTCTTCTTATGAGGATTTGATTGCACAGGGCTTTTTGACAGAGGCCGTAGTTAACTATGTGGCTCTGCTCGGATGGTCACCGGAGGAAAATCGGGAAATTTTTAGTCTCAAAGAGTTGGTGAAAGCGTTTGATTATCATCATATCAGCAAGTCTCCAGCCGTTTTCGATATCAACAAATTAAAATGGATGAACGGTGAGTATATGAAAGCGATGGACTTTGATGCTTTCTATGAGTTAGCAGAGCCGTATTTGAAGGAGAGCTTGAGCCGAGAGCTGGATTTCAAGAAGATTGCGGCTATGGTGAAAACTCGAATTGAGGTATTTCCGGATATCGCAGCCCATGTGGATTTCTTTGAGGCTTTGCCAGAATATGATACTTCCATGTATGTGCATAAGAAGATGAAAACAACTAAGGAATCCTCTTTGGAGGTCCTTCGGGAGGTGCTGCCTCTTCTGGAAGCACAGGAGGACTACAGCAACGACGCTCTGTACCAGACTTTGAGCGATTATGTGAAGGAGAAGGGCTATAAGAATGGCTTTGTGATGTGGCCGATTCGTACAGCGGTATCCGGAAAGCAGATGACACCTGCTGGTGCAACGGAGATTATGGAAGTGCTGGGAAAAGAAGAGTCCTTGGAGAGAATTCGCAAGGGGATTTCTCTCTTAGAGAAGGACGACAGCGAAAAATAAGACAGGAGAGAGTATGGGATTTCATGCGGCACAAATTGAGGCAATCTCACATCAGTTCGGTCCTATGCTGGTGTTGGCAGGCCCCGGCTCAGGGAAAACAACGGTAATCACACATAGGGTTTTGCATTTGATTCGTGCCTGCAAAGTCTCTCCCTCTTGTATTTTGGTTATCACCTTTACCAGAGCCGCTGCAAGGGAGATGGAAGAACGTTTCCAGACGCTTGCAGCGAAAGAAGGCGGGAGAAACGGAGATGGAAGAGTGAGTTTTGGAACCTTTCACTCCGTTTTTTTCCGAATTTTGAAGTTAGCGTACCGTTACGATGCCAGTCAGATTGTTCGAGAGGAACAAAAGATTCATTTTATGCGGGAACTGATCGCAGCTCATCAAATGGAGACGGAAGATGAGACGGAGCTGATTATGGCTTTGCTGGCAGAAATCAGTGTGGTGAAGGGCGAGATGCTGGAGTTGGAGCATTACTATGCCAAGAGTTGTTCGCAGGAGGTATTTCGAGGGATTTATCGAGGCTATGAGGAGAAGCTAAGGCGGGCAGGGCTTTTGGATTTTGACGATATGTTGGTGCTCTGTTATGAATTGTTTTCGCAGCGGCCGGATATTTTGGCGGCGTGGCAGAAAAAGTATCGCTATATCCTGATAGATGAATTTCAGGATATCAATCGCTTGCAGTATGAGATTGTGAGAATGTTGGCAAAACCGGAGGACAATCTATTTATTGTAGGCGATGACGACCAGTCCATTTACCGTTTTCGAGGGGCAAAGCCGGAGATTATGTTGGGTTTTGAAAAGGACTATCCGCAGGCAAGGCGGGTGCTTTTGGGGGTGAATTACCGTTCTAGCCGACAGATTGTGGAGACAGCCGGCAGGGTGATTGCGAACAATCGTCTGCGTTTTCCCAAGGAGATTTGTGCAGACAAGGGAGAGGGAAAGCCTGTGCTCACTCGCTGCTTTGCAGACCCTCAGAGAGAGGCAGAGAGAATCGCTGAGGAAATTCTTGCCTATCAAAAGGCGGGATATGCCTTGGAGGATATGGCCATTCTTGCGAGAACCAACCAAGGACTGCGGCTGTTTGTTGAGAAGTTGATGGAATATGATATTTTGTTTTATACCAAGGACCAGCTTCCCAACCTCTATGAACATTGGATTTCCAAAGATATTCTCACTTATCTGCGAATTGCGGCTGGAAGCAGAAAGCGTTTTGACCTGCTGCAGATTATCAATCGCCCCAAACGTTATATCAGTCGAGATGCCCTAGAGAGTGAGAAGGTGCAATGGGAGCAGCTTAAGAACTTTTATCAGGATAAGGTATGGATGCTGGAGAGAATTGAGCAGTTGGAGTACGACCTTCAGGTGGTAAGTAAACTGGCTCCGGCAGCGGCAATCAACTACATTCGCAAAGCCATTGGTTATGACGAATATCTGAGGGAACATGCCAAAGCCAGACAGAAAAAACCCGAAGAGCTGTATGAGACGGCAGACATGCTTCAGGAGAGTGCGGTGGCGTATCGCAGTTGGAAGGAATGGGAGCATCATATCAAAGAATATGGGGAAGAATTGCTTAGACAGTCCAAGGAAAGAAGAGAAAAGAAGGAAGGAGTCTGCTTATCTACCATGCATAGTTCCAAGGGACTGGAGTACCGAGTGGTCTTTCTTCCGGATGCCAACGAGGGAGTGACTCCTCACCATAAAGCAATCTTGGATGCCGATGTGGAGGAGGAGAGAAGATTATTTTATGTTGCCATGACGAGAGCCAAGGAGAGACTGCATATCTATTATGTAAAAGAAAGGTATCACAAAGAGGCAGAGCCTTCTCCATTTTTGGAGGAATATTTGCCAGAGGATGCCTTTTTGGGATAGGAGAAGAGACACAAAGAATGATACAGGTATATTGCGGAGATGGCAAGGGAAAAACGACAGCAGCTATTGGACAGGCCATTCGAGCGGCAGGACGAGGGAAAAGGGTCTTAATGGCACGCTTTCTAAAGACAGAGGATTCCGGTGAGGTAAAGATTCTGCACCAAATTTCGGGCCTTGAGCTGCTGGTCTGTGAAAAGAGTTTTGGATTTTACCGTTTTATGAGCGAGGAGCAAAAGCGGGAGGCCGAATCCTACTACCAAGACCTCTTTGAGCATGCAAGTCTGCGGGCGGAAAAGGAGGGCTGGGACATGCTGGTGTTGGATGAGATTATGGCTGCCTGCCAGTATGGATTGGTCTTGGAGCAAAGGCTTGTCGCGTTCTTGGATGCCTGCCCGAAGGAGCTAGAAGTGGTGATGACAGGAAGAAATCCGTCCGAGGAGATTTTGAGACGGGCGGACTATGTGACAGAGATGGTCAAAAGAAAACATCCCTATGACAGAGGAATTTCGGCTAGAAGAGGTATTGAGTACTAAATGACTCTTGCTTTTTCGGAACATTTCTGATAAAGTGGAGAGAATAACAGACTGAATATTAGCATCGGCCACAAGGGCGACATACGGTTAGGACAGTAGAAAGTTATGCCGAAAAGGCATAGAATGGAGGAATTATGAGCGACGAGAATAAGTATTTTGAGGATGAGAACGAAGAAATGACAGTGACCATCACACTGGAAGATGACAGCGAGTTAGAATGTGTGGTTTTGACCATTTTTGAGGCCGGAAATAAGGAATATATTGCCCTGCTTCCGATGGAAGGCGAACAGGCAGAAGCCGGTGAGGTCTTCTTGTACCGTTATACAGAGACAGAAGACGGAGAGCCGAATCTGGAGAACATCGAGAGCGATGAGGAGTATGAGATTGTTGCCGATGCTTTCGATGAATTATTGGATGAGCAGGAGTTTGATGAGCTGATTTCCGAGGAAGACTTAGACGACGAGGAATAATTAAAAAATCGTTTACAAAAAGGGATGGAGCGGCACCGAAAATAACAGGAACTGCTCCATTTTACTTTGAAAGTGTTGTCAAGCGACTGGGCAGACTGCATGAGCACGCAGTGCAGAGCAGCTGACTTTCCTATATCGTGGTGATTCGTCGCAGGCAAATTATATTCGTTTATTTTGCAAGGAACAGGAGGAGGACATCCGTGTCCAATAAGTTAGAAGAAAATATTGTAGAAGAGATTAAAAAAAGAAGAACATTTGCAATCATTTCCCATCCGGATGCCGGAAAGACAACGTTGACAGAGAAATTTTTGCTGTACGGTGGAGCCATCAACATGGCTGGTACGGTAAAGGGAAGAAAGGCAGCCAAACATGCCGTTTCGGACTGGATGGAGATTGAGAAGGAGAGAGGAATTTCCGTCACCTCCTCGGTTTTGCAGTTTAATTATGACGGATATTGCATCAACATTCTGGACACGCCGGGGCATCAGGACTTCTCGGAGGATACCTACCGCACGCTGATGGCGGCGGACTCGGCTGTTATGGTAATCGATGCCTCAAAGGGTGTGGAGGCACAGACCATCAAGTTGTTTAAGGTTTGTCTGCTGCGTCGCATTCCGATTTTTACCTTTATCAACAAGATGGACCGTGAGGCAAGAGACCCCTTTGAATTGATGGATGAGATTGAGAAGGTTTTGGGAATCAAGACTTGTCCAATCAACTGGCCGATTGGTTGTGGAAAAAACTTTAAGGGAGTCTATGACAGAAACACAAAGACCATCACCACCTTCACAGCTGCCATGAATGGCCAGAAGGAAATTGAGCATCAGGAGTACCATGTGGAGGACGAAAATCTGGAGGCGGTGATAGGAAGCGACTATAGGGAGCAGCTTTTGGATGAGATTGATCTTCTGGATGGAGCGGCGGATGAGTTTGACATGGAAAAGGTGAGCTGCGGCGAGTTGAGTCCGGCCTTCTTTGGTTCGGCTTTGACCAACTTTGGAGTGGAGACCTTCCTCCAACATTTTTTGAATATGACTTCCTCTCCGTTACCGAGAAAAACAACCAGCGGCATTGTGGACCCCTTTACCGAGAAATTCTCCGCTTTTGTTTTTAAGATTCAGGCGAATATGAATAAGGCACATCGAGACCGAATTGCCTTCATGCGTATCTGTTCTGGAAAATATGAGGCAGGCATGGAAGTCAATCATGTTCAGGGGGGAAGAAAGCTGCGTCTCAGTCAGACCCAGCAGATGATGGCGGAGAGCCGTAAGATGGTGGATGAGGCCTATGCAGGAGACATCATAGGTGTGTTTGATCCCGGAATTTTCTCCATCGGAGATACCTTGTGTTTGTCTGACAAAAAATTTGAATTTGAGGGCATTCCAACCTTTGCACCGGAGCATTTTGCAAGACTGCGTCAGATAGATACCATGAAGCGCAAGCAGTTCCTAAAAGGAGTGAACCAGATTGCTCAGGAAGGAGCCATCCAGATTTTTCAGGAATTTAACACAGGAATGGAAGAAATCATTGTGGGAGTGGTCGGGGTTCTGCAGTTTGAAGTGCTGACGTATCGTCTAAAGAACGAGTACAATGTGGAGGTCAAGCTGGAGAAGCTGCCATATGAATATATTCGCTGGATAGAGAACCGAGAGGAAGTACCGGTGGAGAAGATTCAGGGAACCTCCGACATGAAACGGGTCAAGGACTTGAAAGGCAACCCTCTGTTGCTGTTTGTGAACAGTTGGAGTCCCAATATGGTCTTGGAGCGTAACCCCCAGCTGCGTTTGAGCGAGTTTGGGCGTAACTAGTGACAGAAAGGAAGGACAGCTATGTACAAGAAGGAAATAGAGGCTTATATGGAGGCACATAAGAAGGAGATGGTGGAAGATATTTTCACACTCTGCCGCATTAACAGCGAAAAAATGCCTTACAAAGAGGGAATGCCATATGGAGAGGGACCCTATCGGGCCTTGCATCGAGCTTTGGATATGGCAGAGGACTATGGCTTTGCGGTAACCAACTATGACAATTATGTGATGACAGCGGACTTGAATGACAAACCTGCCCAGTTAGATATTTTGGCACATCTGGACGTGGTTCCGGCAGGTGAGGGCTGGAAGGTCACCAAGCCATTTGAGCCGATTTTGCAGGATGGCAAGCTGTATGGACGAGGCTGTGCAGATGACAAGGGACCAGCAGTGGCGGCTTTGTATGCCCTCCGCTGCGTGAAAGAATTGGGAATTCCTCTCAGCAAAAATGCTCGCTTGATTCTGGGTACCGATGAAGAGTGTGGAAGTTCGGACATTGCTCATTATTATGCAACAGAAAAGGAAGCCCCTATGACCTTCTCTCCGGATGGTGCTTATCCAGTGGTCAATATTGAGAAAGGCAGTTTGCGAGGCGAGTTTGAGGCAGAGTGGGAGCCAATCACAAGTGGAGCCAGAATTCTCTCTGTGGAGGCCGGTGTGAAGGTCAATGTGGTTCCCAGTAAGGCAACGGCTGTTTTGGAAGGGCTGGACTTGGATGAGGTAATTCCGTTGATGGAAAAGGCCGAGGACAAATTAGGCATTGCTTTTGAGATTCAGGCGGACGAGTCCCGCATTACCGTGACCGCTCTGGGAAAGAATGCACATGCTTCCATGCCACAGGAGGGAAACAATGCCCTAACGGGCATGTTAGTCTTCTTGGATAGCCTTCCTTTGGAGCCTTGTGAGATGACCGCAAAGCTTCATAGCCTGTTGAAGCTGATGCCGCATGGCGATGTCACGGGAATGGCTTTGGGGATTGCGATGGAGGACGAGTTGTCCGGAAAGTTGACGCTGGCTTTCAGTATGTTGACTGTCACAGAAAAAGGTCTGCATGGAATGTTTGACAGCCGCTGCCCGCTCTGTGCAAACGAGGAAAATGTGCTTCAGGTTGTGAAGGCACACATGGAAAAAGAGGGCATTCACTTTTTGAGCACCAAGATGAATCCGCCGCATCACGTTTCTGGAGATTCTGACTTTGTAAAAACGCTGCTGCGAGTGTACGAGGAGTATACCGGAAGAGAGGGAAAATGCGAATCTATGGGAGGCGGAACGTATGTCCATCACCTGAAGAATGGGGTAGCTTTTGGGGCAGCGATGCCAGAAACGGACAATCGTATGCATGGACCGGATGAGTTTGCTGTTTTGGATGAGCTGGTGGTCAGTGCAAAGATTTTTGCTCAGGTAATTGTAGATTTGTGTAAATAGGGGCTTGACAATCCGGAGAAACTGCCGTAAAATCGCCTCATACTTAGATATTTCTTTGGAGGAAAATCATATGAGAACATCAAGCACAACTTGGATGAATATGGATATGATGAGCGGCATGTACATGTGCATGTGCCGTACTTTTTCGGATGTCCAAATTCATACAGGGTATAACATATAGGTTGTGATTTGATGAATCAGACGGGGTAGAAAGCAGTTAGGATAACTGTTTTAGACGGGGTCGCAGGCTGTATGGTCTGGGATCCCGTTTTTGCTATGAAAGTCCCAAATGGAACATCCTGTCTGTTTGCGATAGGAAAGGAAATAAGGAGGAAACGGAACATGGATATAACAGATGCGATTATTCGCCTTGCGGATGTGGGAAAGGTATTTCAAACCGCAAACGGAGAGGTGAAGGCCTTGGAGCATATCAATCTGGACATCAAAGCCGGAGAAATTTTTGGAATTATCGGATTATCGGGAGCCGGAAAGAGCACCTTGGTGCGCTGCATGAATTTCTTGGAGGAGCCGACTTCCGGTGAGGTTTTGTTTGAGGGAAAAAGTCTTGCTTCTTTAAGCAATGCAGAACTGGCGAAGGTGAGACAGTCCATGAGCATGATTTTTCAGCAGTTTAATCTTCTCTCACAGAGAAACATTCTCCAAAATGTCTGCTTCCCGATGGAGATTGCTGGATTCAAGAAAGAGGAAAGGCAAAAGAGAGCTTTGGAACTTCTAAATATGGTAGGTTTAGGAGACCGAGCAAAGGCATATCCGGCACAGCTCTCAGGAGGACAGAAGCAGAGAGTGGCAATTGCAAGAGCCTTGGCAACCAACCCCAAAGTGCTTTTGTGTGACGAGGCCACCAGTGCATTGGATCCCAACACCACCAAGTCTATCTTGACTCTGCTCAAACAGATCAATCAGGAGCTTGGCATTACTGTGATTGTGATTACGCATGAGATGGCAGTCATAGAGTCCATCTGTGACAGAGTGGCTATCATTGATAAGAGTCAGATTGCGGAATTGGGAACTGTGGCAGAAATCTTTTCGGGACCCAAGTCCAAGATTGGAAGACAGCTTATTTTTGGAGGTGCTGTGAAAAATGTAGATTTTGGCGAGGCAAAGAGGTATCGGATTTTGTTTGATGGTCTCTCCTCCCATGAGCCGGTGATTTCCAATATGGTACTGGCTTGTAAGGTACCGGTCAACATCCTATATGCCGCAACCCGAGACATCAATGGGATGGCTGTGGGGCAGATGATCGTTCAGGTTCCCCAAAATCCAGAGGATGCCGAGAGGGTGCTGCGTTATTTGAAGGGAGCCAACATTCCATATGAGGAGGTAGGAAATGATGTTTGATGCTGTGACAATCAAAATGATAGTCTTGGGCATTGGGGAGACTCTCTATATGACACTGGTTGCTTCTCTGATTGCCTATATCATAGGAATTCCGCTGGGGATTCTTTTGGTAACTGCCGACAAGGGCGGCATAAAGCCCATGCCGAAGCTGCAGGGAGCCTTGGGGCTGGTGATCAACTTACTGCGCTCGGTGCCCTTCCTGATTTTGATGATAGTGGTACTGCCGCTGACCCGCTATATTGTAGGAACCACTTTGGGGTCCACGGCGGTGATTCCGCCTCTGGCCTTTGCCGCTGCTCCCTATGTGGCAAGAGTGGTGGAGTCCTCTCTGCGGGAAGTGGACTATGGAGTGATTGAGGCAGCCAAGTCTATGGGGGCTTCCACGATGCAGATTATTGTGAAAGTGCTGCTTCCGGAGGCAAAGCCTTCGCTCTTGGTCGGTGCAGCCCTCGCGGTTACAACCATCCTTGGATATTCTGCAATGGCTGGTTTTTTGGGTGGCGGCGGTTTGGGAGCGATTGCCATCAACTATGGCTATTATCGAGGGGAGAAAGAAATCATGTGGGCAGCTGTCATCCTTTTGGTGATAGTGGTTCAGATTCTTCAGGAGAGTGGTATGAAACTGTCAAAAAAGGGAGATAAGAGAATCCGTTGACCGTTTCTGTCCATAGATGTATGAGCGGGATTGCTTTTGCAATCCCAGAGCACAAGCAAGGGTGCCAAAAGTCTTTTGGATTTCGGCACAGCAAAAAGGAGGAAAATTATGAAAAAAGTATTTTTGAGTACCGCAGTAGCAGTGTTGGCAGCCGTATCTTTGGTAGGCTGCGGAGCAAGTAAGGACAGTAAGACTCTGACCATCGGTGCGACACCGTCCCCTCATGCAGAGATTCTTGAGGTGGCAAAAGAAGTGATGGCAGAAGAGGGCTACACTCTGGATATCAAGGTATATAACGACTACGTGCAGCCAAATACAGCCGTGGAGAATGGCGACTTGGATGCCAACTACTTCCAGCATGTTTTGTATTTGGAAAATTTTAATGAGGAAAATAACACACATCTGGTCATTGCGGATAAGATTCATTATGAGCCTTTCGGTATCTATGGCGGCAAGACAAAGTCCTTGGATGAGGTTCCGGATGGCGGCAGCGTGGCAGTGCCGAACGATGCCACAAATGAGGCGAGAGCTTTGCTGCTTTTGGAGGCACAGGGATTGATTACCCTTCAGGAAGGGGTGGGCTTAAACGCTACCAAGAATGATATCATTGACAATCCCAAGAATTTGGATATCAAAGAGATTGAGGCAGCACAGATTCCTCTGTCTTTGCAGGATGTGGACATTGCCGTAATTAACGGAAACTATGCGATGGGTGCAGGTCTGAGCGTTGGAAAGGACGCATTGGCGATTGAAGAGTCCGATTCGGATGTGGTACAGCAAAACTATGCCAATGTCATTGCTGTCAAGGAAGGCAATGAGGAGAATGAGGCCATTCAGGCTCTGATTGAGGCAGTGAAGTCCGATAAAGTAAAGGAATTCATAGAGGAGAAATATGATGGCTCCGTGGTTCCGCTGTTCTAAGTCGGAATGGGGATTGGCTCCATGTGCAGGAGATAGGCTCTTGTGCATGGAGCATTTTTTGTGAGATAGGACAGACCTTCTTTTCTTATTTTAGGGAGGACAGACACAGAGCTTCTTGGGAAGGCATATCCTAAAGAGAAGGAGCCGATAGAGGCGTTTTTGGGAGGTGCTCTCTTGCGTATCTGTGATTTGAGACAGAAGGAGGTCATAAATGCCAAGGACTGTAAGAGGCTTGGTTATGTGGCGGATGTGGATTTTAACATAGACAGTGGCTGTATTCTTGCAATTATTGTGCCGGGACCTGCCTGTTTCTGCGGCTTTTTGGGACGGGAGAAGGAATATGTGATTCCCTTCTGTGACATCAAAAAGATAGGGGAAGATATTATTTTGGTGGACGTTGCGGTCAAAGATGTGACAGAAAAATGTGGAATTTGATGGGATTCATACAGGCTTGGTTGTCAAATGCCTGTGCATCCTTGGATGCGAGCATCCA
>JAUNGR010000083.1 GCA_030524485.1 bacterium
CTTCTCTATCTCTCATCTCTTCCCTCCTCTCCATATCATTTTTCCTTGATGGCTTTCCCTAAAACATTAATATTTCTTCTGTCTCTCCAATCACCAATCCCCTTCCTTGCCCCGTCGTCTCTTCAAACTCATATTTCATCTCTGTCGGATTGGTCCTATGAACATAGGTCTCTCCTATGGTTTGACTATCCACACCATTCAGAAATGGTTTATATAGCGTAATATCCACCGTTAATTCGTTTAATTTCCGATTTAAAAGTGACTTTAATTCTTTACTGAGATGTTTTTCTTTTAGAGTCTCTGTTATCAACTCTATTGTATCATAATTTTGTTGATAAATTTCTTCTGGCATCACCGATATACTATGAATCATGCGGAATTCTTCATTTGCTTCATCCATATTATACTTAAAAGGTATCACTTCTAAAAAATGCTTTAAATACTTTTCTGTTTCTTTATAGTAATTTGTTTCGCAAATATCCTTCTCATTATATACTTCTTTGATATATTCTCCCTTTTTATCTTCTGTGAAAATTATATTTTCATATTTTCTTAAATATTCTGTGGCTCTCTGATACAATCCTGGTTCATAAACACTATGCGAACCACAGCCATTTCCATTTACAAATATCTGGATATTTGCTTCCTGCGGATAATAACGTTCCGCTCGGTTGCATCTTCCCATTCGCTGCAACAAACTATCTGCCGAACACATTTCCGTAAACAATATATCAAAATCAATATCCAAACTTGCCTCCACAATCTGAGTTGTGACCCAAATCCCCTGTCCTTGTGGCTGTTTTGCGAACTCCAAGATTTTGTGTTCCAAGAAACTTCTATGCTTCCTGATAAACTTAGAATGCAGCAGATAGACCGCTTCTCCCTCATTCATCTCTCTCAGTTCTTGATAAAGACTCTGTGCCTTCTTTACCGTATTACAAATAACCAAAACTTTTTTACTTCTTCCCTGCTCCAAAATTTCATTTATATCAAAATCTGTATCTTTTATATGAATTTTATGTCTCTGTGATTGGACTCCTTTTGAGGCATCATACAAGAAATAATGCTTTTCCTCTTCTAAACCACAGTGTTTTTTCATAAAAATCTGCAATATCGGTGGAAAGGTTGCTGTGATGATTGCAAAATGCCCACCCAATTGATGAATTTGTTTTAAGCCCGCAAGCAAGGCTGCCGTAACTCGTGGTTGGTATGCCTGAATTTCATCTAAAACAATCTTAGAATATTTCAAAGAAGCGGCAAAAATTTCACTTCCTAAGGCTTTATAGACAAATTTAAAAAGCTGATCCACTGTACAAATAGTGAGAGGAGCAGACAAAAGCCTAGCTTTTTCGTATTTTTGATAAGCGTCCTCCTCAGAATCTTGACTGAATTCTAAGTATTTTTCTAAACTTGTGGAATGCAGCAGAGCCACATCTGGGTAGAGATATTGCTGGTAGATTCTGTCATAAATCGCATTAGAAGATACAATTAGTGGTAAAGTATAAAATCCCTTTTCCCCATCCAGCCATAACAAGGCTGCCTCTGTTTTTCCTGAACCAGTAGGAGCAATCACGACGACATTTTTCTCTTTATGTTTTCGCATGAATTCCTGAGCCGGTCTTAAATCTTGCCCAATCCTCTCTTCTATATTCCTGACCAACTGTTTCTTCTGAAGGTCTGATTTTTCTTCCGCCTTTTCATAACCAGCACTGACAGCCCAGTCAAATTTATTCAACATTCCTTTGACCACCTGATAGCTTCTCCATTCTGCATCATTTGGAAGATTGATCGATTGTGTAGAGACTATGAGATGATTTCTATGACCCTGTTGTATCTTAACGTCCGAACGCCCCAAAAATTCTTGAATGTTCTTTTCGTAATACTTTTTTATATATTCGTCTAGCTCATCTACAGAATACGAATCCTTTCTGGTATGATGCCAATAAATTGCTGTCACTACCGTATAAAAGTCCTCTTCATTCCATTCTTTATATCGAGCTAACATTTCCCCTTTTGAGAGTGTCATTGCACTCAAATGGCCGTGCGGAATCTGCTTTATTTTTCTTCCTTTCCTCACCTCTTTTGTTGGATTAACAATCTCCTGAAAGATAGCATTAGCCTTTCCCAAATCATGGTTTTCACAAGCCTCTAAAATCATCTCCCGCTCTTTTTTGCTAAAGTAATTTCCGTACTCTTCAAAAAACTTTTTCGCACAGCAAACAGTCTCATCCAAATGCTCCCTCAAGGTCTTTTGCTTCTCTTCTTTTGCTTCCTGCATTGGATTTTGTATTTTATTTTGTAATTTCCTCTCTATTTCCTCCAACTGCCATTTTTCTTTCTCATTCCAATCCAATTCGCTTTTTAGATTCCAAATCTTCTCTATTTTCTCTTGTATTTCCTTATCCGTTTCCTTTGTATTTTTTGATTTTGCGTAGTACTCCATAATTTCCCCTCCATTTCCTATATTCCTTTTTGTAAAATACGGATACTAACAGATATAAAAAAGAAAAACTACTCTTTTTTCATTTTACATCCTCTGTCAGTATCCGTCTATCTCCCCTCTCAATCTACCCTTAAACCAAAACAACTACATCATCGTACTCATCCACACAAGCATCCTCCACAAGTTCTCCGCTTGGATAATAAAAAACTCGAATTCTTCCTGTCAGGGTATCCCATCTTCGATATCCATCTTTTGTGATCGTATATTTTCCTCTTGTTAGCATATATACCGTTGTGGTCTTGGTTCCAATCTGACTTTTCCTCTCCACTGGAAAGTAAATATCATTTCTGGTTTTCCACTCTTCCTCTGTTCTTAGATTGACAATCTCAATCTTTTGTATATCCAAAACATCTTCATGGCGACCCAATGATAAGTAACGCAAAGGATATTTCAAAGATTGATATATCAAATCAAAATCTTCTTCCTCTGGTACAATATGTAGAACCATACGATTTTCACATACCAATTCTACATTGGCAATTCCTTTAAAGATTCCATAATCCTGTTCTTTTTCCTTGATGCGAAGCGAATGCCGTCCCTCTTCATATTTTGCTCCTGATGAAAAAGTATATCGAGTATACAACTCCGAAACGGTACCGGCGTTTCTTCCCTGAATGCTTATTTTCATTGGATGATATTCCTGAAAGCCACAGGCAGCATGAACCATACCAGATACCGTAGAATATGGAGGCAACGGAAAAGTCTCCTTCAACATAAAGCTGTTAGGCTTACGATAATTTGCCAGCGTTTGATAACACTCAATCCTAATTGCTCTCTCCATAGTATTGTTCCACTTCCTTTTTTAACTGTTCAAACATCGCCCCCACTGTCTCTGACTGAAACGTCTCTCTGATTTCCTTCTCATTGTCAAAAATATCACTTGCCAGTCCCACATAAGTATGCTCTTTTACCGCTGCATCATCCTGTAAAATTTCCTTGAGGGCTTTAACCTTTAAGAAATTTCTCCTCAATTCAATTCGATTCTCAAAGAAAGGATTCTTTCTCTCATATCTTCCTCCAATGGCAAAAAGGGGACTTAGATTTTCTCTTCTTCCCTTGATATCCCGATAGAGATAGTGGACAGTATCCAAAAACCGTTTCACTCTCTCCGCTTTTTCTTCCTGAGCAATATTGATATCTCCATCAACACCAATTCTATCCAAGTCTATGGTAATGGTATAGGTATAATAAGAACGCTGAATTTCACTCTGTGCAATTCCATTCTCCAAGTCACTTCTCCTAGCCAAGCCCATATTGTTTAGAAATTCCAAATCACTCTGATAAGGCTCCAAAGCAATCGCATTGCTCAAACGCACCACCGCACTTCTGGTAGTTGCTCCTCCTTTTTCCCCCTCTTTTTTCTCATCCTTGGAGACTGTTTTCATGTATCCAAAAAGGTCAATCTCTGGATATTCTGCAATAGTTGCAGAGGGAGCAAACTGTACCACTCCACTTTTTCCATCCACTGGCGTGGTATCCCACCCCATCTGGTTTACCATATTGTAGCGGAGAGCCTGTCTGGAAATATAAGAATACTGCTCATAATTTCTTCTGGACATTTTCTTCAAGGTCGAGATGTTTCCAATCCCCTCCCCATAATTTGCACTCTCTGCCAAAAATACCATAGTTAACGTCAAACCGCTTCTACTCATTTTTATTATCCTCCTCTCTACTCTTTTTCTTCTCTTTCGTCCGGATGACTGCCTTTTAATCCCAAAACAAAGGCATAACCCAAATCCAAAAATCTATCTTGATTGTCTAACATAGACACAAATCCATCCGGAACCACCAATTTGCAAGAGCAATAGTTGCGCATCACGATTTCCAAGAATTTTTCTGTGTTTCTGACAGACAATGCATTCAAAAGCTGATAAACCATGCCACGCAGGCAGGCATCATCCTTTGTATTTTTGGCACTTAACAATGCGTTTCTCAGTGCATAACCGCTATCTCTCATCTGCTTATGAGTCATATAAACTCCTTTCTTCTTTTCCTCTTCCTGTCCTTTCATACTTCCCATCCTATGTTGAATCTCATACACATAGGAAGCCTGTCTCAAAAGTCCATTGGCATGTTCTGTTGCCAGAACCAAACGCAAAATCCGATTTAAAAGATAATATTGATGATGTCCACTCAAAACATTCCATACCACTTCTTCATAGAGATTGATGTATGCATTTTTATCTTTGATAAAAGATTGATTTTCCAAATATTTCAGATTTTTCTGCACAACATCTATCTCCAGAACCTCCAATGCCCTCTTTTGAATCACTTGAAAACGGTATTTATCCTTTTCCTCACTTCCCTTAAGAATTATCTGTACGTTTTTCAGCTCTCTTGTCTTTTCCTTCAAGATAACATTCATCATTCTTGCAGACCAGGCAAAAAACAACTCCTCTTCTTTGCGTTCTCCCTCTATATTATGACTGGAATTAAAACCAATCAAAGCCTTAAGGTCATTGTTGGTATTCAAAAACATAAAGGTATTTCCCAACAATTCAAAGCCCATCGGACTCATCGCATAAAGCAAAGCACACACCGGACACAAAAATGCATCTACCTTTTCATTCCAAAATGCAGACTTTTTTCTCGTCAAGTCATCTGCCATTCCCTTCATGAAAGCAATCGATACTCTCTCTTTCGAGTTCATTTGATTTCCACAGTCGATACAAGTATCTTTTGCTTTTATGTGTTCCTGAGCAATATAAGTTTGAAAAGGAAGCACAAAATCCGCTTTAAAAACCTCTCTTATATCTTTTGATGCATTGCTGCGCAACAGGAAACTCTTCCCTTCCCAAAAGCGATTAATATAATTATAAATAATGCTTTTCATCTGAAATGTCTCGGCACATAAGGGTTGTTTCAAAAACTCTCGCAACTGTTCCAATCGTTCTTTCAACTGAGCGGGTTCTTCTTTTTCCTTTAGTTTATTTTTTTGTAAATTTTCATACACTTCTGGATTTTCAATTTGCGTCTTGATATTCTCAAATCCACTCTTATAACTGTTAGATAAGAGTTTATCCGAGATAAATTTTAACTTGTCTTTCTCATTTTTTGCTGCTTTTTTATCCAGTTGCCATGTCCCGTCTTGTATTTTCTCCAAGCATTCCTCAATGTTTTTTAAAATCTGTGTGTAAGCTGTCCTAGAACCGAAAATATCAATGGCCGTCCTCATATAAAGTGCTGTCCAGTCTACATGTAAAGCAAAATCTTTATCAATCCAGAGAGAAAGCCTATCTTCCGAGATTCCATAGTCACCATCTTCTTTGCCTTCGGATATCTGCAGCGCATGATGCATAGCTACCAAACCGGCATTTTTCAGGCAATCTCCTATTGTAATTTCTATACGCCCCATTTTGTCTCACCGCCTATCCGATTAATTCCCATTTTCCGTGACCTTCTGACCTTCTCACTCCCAAACCAGCTAGATATAATACATTCAGCAACTCAGGACTACCAGTCAACTCATAAAAGCCCAAATTAGCATCTGTATTTCTCCCAAAAACTGGTACTACTACCTTTTTTCCCTTAATGACTCGTACCGAAAACCCTTCCGTACTCAAGGCAATTCCTCTTCGCTGTAAAAAAAGTTCTACATTTTCTTTCAAAACTTGCGAAAATGCTTCCTGCTCCCATGTATAATAGACATCAGAATTGTCTGTGGAATTGTGTTTCCGAACCAGCAATGGACTTTGCATCCTTATGATAATTCTCGAATCTTTTATTTTTTGAAGAGTCAGCATCTGTATCTTCACCAAGGTCATAGAATTTCCATTCATGGGATACTTTTTTCCTTGCATCTTCTGAAAAGCTTTTAGGAATCGTATTGTCTCAGCAAGATTTTCATCCGAAAAATATAAAGCAAAACTGTTCTGAGCCAAGTAAATCTTATCGTCTCGGAACATAGCCTGTGGAAGCGAATAAGAAAAGCAAAATCCTTTCAAAATAGACTTTTTCTTATCATATAAGGACTCATAAAATTCTTGTGATTCACTCACTGCTGCTTTCATATAACTCACCATCAATCTGTCTGTCTCTTTTGGGAGAAACGGATTCTCCAGCTCAAATGTTAATTTTAATTGAAACATTATAATATTTTCCTCCTTTCTTCGTTTATCTTATTGTAGGTATTGCGAAACTCAAAAGACAATTCACCTCCCATCCTATATAAAGTGCACAACTTGAAACTTTATTTCCCGTGTTTCGCAAATTCCTTATTTCTTTCCTTGATGCTTTCAGAATAACAGATTCACTCCAAAAAGTCAATGCTTTTCTAAAAAAAATTATTAGGTTGAATATTTTCCTTCGACTTTTTGAAGTTTATTAACATTTCCACTTGTATTTTGACGGAATTTCACTTATAATGCTATTGGTGTTAAGAATTGATAGCAAAACCTATAGGTCTGCCTATGGGAGTAATCAATAACTGTACTTACATTACTGACCGTATTGGCAGTACTAGCAGGGTAACAGTACTAGCATGATTGACATAATTGATATAATTAACACACTAGTATATTGACATTATGGAATGTAATGAATAATTTTTTTTAGAAAACTACTTGAATTGTACCATTTTGGAATTTTATCTTGTCTTCTCTGTTGTCCATACAGATTACATAATTTAGTCTAGCATTTCTGGTTGTTTCTGTAAAAAGGGCTGTTGCATAACGATTTCGAATCGCCAAACAACAACCCTTTCTCTTTTTTTATCGTCATATTTCAGACTCAAGTTCGAACAGTTCGATTTTAAGAATCGGATCTCGCAAAAGCATTTTTCATCTTCCCACTCAATTCATGCAATACCTTCTTTAACACGGCTTGTGTTTCTTCCTTCAGCATCTCTGCCATCTCTTGGTTTGCCTTTTCACGCAAATTCCTGCGATTTTCTTCCTTCTCTTCTTTCTTCAAAAGGATATCATAACGTTTTACAATCTCATGTCCCCTAGCTCCCACTGCCAGCTGATATCTCTCAATGTGGAACACCGATGTTTTATAGGAAGCATCTGCCATTGCTGCAAGCATTCTGCTTGACCAATAAAAATTCTCCGTAGAAACCTCTTTTCCCGTGTTAGATAAATACTCTGGCAGCACGTCCACATTTGCATAAAAAGGAACCAACACATTAAACGGATTGGAAGCAAATGCCACCCACTGCAGTATCTGAAAATCAACATCTCTGTTAGGCCTGATTTGAATGAGAGACAGGCAGTCTGTACGGTTTGTGCCGATGGAACGATACATTCCTCTTTGAGACGCATCCCCATAACTCGCATAGGGGTCATATGGAGTCCCCTGATAATGGGAAGATAACAAATATTTTACATCTTCCACCGTGATTTTCTTCTCTGGAACCATGCTCCAAGGCAAATTATCTGAAGTAGGAGTATAGTCTGCATTTTCCCCCTCCCATTTCTTGGTATGGGGATTCAGATAACGCTCTATAAACCATGCACGAGGGGTATTATAAACATGGTCAGCATCCTCATGACTTCCAAAAGCATCCCTTGTTTTCAGACAAGAACTATTTTTTTCCAATGCTAAATCCAAATCATTTTCCTGAATAAATTCTCTCAAATCCAAAGAGCACATATGATTTTTTTGCTCGCCAAACGCATCTTCCAAATCAAACATATCAATTCCAAATTGATTTGGCATCACCACATAAGCCTCATCCGGCACTCGTTTTGCAATCCAATGATGACCTCCTATGGTCTCCAACCACCATATTTCATTCACATCTTGAAACGCAATTCCATTTTTCTCATAGGTTCCATACTCTTCCAGAAGCCTTCCCAAACGCTGTACTCCCTCTCTTGCACTATGAATATAGGGCAACACAAGAGATACGATATCTTCCTCACCAATTCCGCCTATCTTTTCTTCCTTTCCTTCTTCCTCTGCCTGATACACAACCAAAGGGTCTGCTCCAAGCACTCTTACATTGGAAGTGATGGTCTCTGTTGCTGTCATAGCTACATTCGCCTTATTTACTCCATGTGCAGCCCAGATGCCCTCTCCTTCCACAGCATTTGGCATTGCCGTGTAACGCATGGCATTCGCAGGCAGCGAAACTTTTACATGGGAAAGCACAGACTGATAAGTTTGTTCCTTCTCTACCCTCTGAACAACCACAAATTTTTTCTCTGTTAGGTTTCCATCATCGTTCCTTGCTATCATGGTAGAGCCATCGTAAGATGCCTTTTTCCCCACTAAAATTGTTGTACACGCCATTTCTTCTTTTTCCTCCATTTCAAACTCTATTTTTTGTTTTACCTACTTTTATTTTATTTAGTTTTATTCATTTGCGTTTACTTTATTTAATTTGTTTATTTTATTATTATTTACTTTTATTTATTTTCTTTTGTTTTATTTCCCTTTGTTGATTTTGTTTGACTTTCCTTTATATTTTACCTCATCTTTTTAAGTAGGTCTCAATTGCTGCCGAATTCAAATTTTCCCCAATCACAATCAAGACCTCCTGTCCTACTGCTGCCTCTTTTAATGTAAGTTCTTTTTTTGTGGCATTCAGCTCCCACCAGCCAAGTCCCTTTGTCTCTCCTTCCTTGTTCTTTAAAAATCCTTTGACACGAAATACATTTCCACAAGAAGCATCTTGCACCATTCTTTTCACACAAGCATACAACTTTTCTTTTGTCATGCTCACATTCATAAAATATAAGGACTCAAAGTCACTCTCCCCATCCAGCTGTCTTTTTTGATAATCGGACGAAACATAAGAACAAGACGCAATGTGCTCAAAATCTTCCTCTGTCAATTTATCCCAATCTTTGCACAATACAATATCCCGAATGTTTCGCTCACATTTTACACACTGAAGACTTTGCTCAATATGTGCAATGGTGCGTGCTTTTTGTTCTTCATTCACTTCTTGGCTCTTACTCAAAAGAATGCAACCTGCATTTGCTGCCTCCGATGCCAATAGATATTCGGACTCCTCAGATAACTCATCTTCTAACCCCGCATCTACCACCGCAATCACACTCCCCGCCTGATACCACCGGTCCAAAGGTTCTTCGTATAAGGTGTCAAAGAATTCATCCACATCATAGATACCAGATGGCTCTATCAACACTCTATCATAGCCTGACATGGCCATAGAAATCAACTTTGTTCGGAATCTCCGCCGATGCGTCTCTTTGTCACAACCTCCAGCTATCATCTCCAATTCACACTTTTCTCCCAACAACTCCTGCAGAAGCATCATATCTATATTAATCGCTCCAAAATCGTTCTCCAGAATTCCGATTTTACAGCCTTTGCTCATCAGATAAGATGCGTACTTCTTCAGAAAAGTCGTTTTTCCAGCACCTAAAAATCCAGTGATTAAATCAATTTTTATCATCGTTTTTTTCCATTCCCTCCACAGCTCGTCTTTTTTAGCTCCAAAAAAACTCTCAAAATAAGAAAAAAAGAAAAGCAATTAAACTGCGATAAGAAAAGAGACAAACAGACAGGTCTCCTTGTCTGATGTCTCCTTCCCCAAAGCATCAAAGATATTTTGCTATGATTTCCTTTTGCTGTCCTGCGTGCTCTTTTGACCACTCACTCCAGTTTTGACCAGCCTTCGCTGCAGCCTGTCCCAGCTCGACAAGCAGAGCCGGAAGGTCCTTTTCGTAAATGACTCCCATTTCTTTTCCAAACTGCTCCTTGCCCAGCTCATCACTTCCATCCAAAAACATTTTAAAAGCAGATGCCAGCTTTCCATCCAAAGGACGACTCCAGCCCTGAAATCCTATCGTTCCAGCCTGATGTGCAGCACAACTGGAAGGGCAACCCGAAATGCGGATTCTAGGCAAGGCTCCATCTGGGATATTTGCCTCTTCCACCGCTGTCTTTGCCGCCTGTAGTACCGTCTGGCTATCACGCAAACCTTGCTGACACACGGCCGCTCCGATACATGCCACGCTATTTTCAAACTCTGTGCGGGCACTATCCGCAGTCGCACGCAAAACTTTTTCTGCCTCCTTCGCAGTCAAATGCAAAATATACAAAGACTCATCCGGAGCCACTCGGCATTCTACTTCCGGCATAGCTTGAATGGTCTCATAGAGTTCTCTCATTTTTTGAGGATTTGGACATCCCCCAATCGGGTGGTACTTCACTGTGTAAAGCCCCGCCTGTTTCTGCGGCAAAACACGAACATGTTCTATCGTTCCATCGCCCTGTTTTACGATCTCCCTTGGCTGTACAGACAACTGTAGACCACCTGCCATTTTGGCCTTTTCCACCATTTCAAGATACGTCTTTTTCAATCCCTCTATGCCCAGCGTCTCCTGCATAAAACGCGTGCGTGCTTTTGCACGGTTTTGATAATTTCCATGTGCACAAAATGTGTCAATCATGGCCTTAATGTAGTATAAAACGTCTTCCGGTGCGACCTGCTCTTCCACCAAAATACCCATTTTGGGATTTCCTCCCAATCCTCCTGCAATATGCAAGGAAAATGTTCCATCTTGGTTTGCCATAAAGCCCATATCACGGAAAGCGGTATGCACGCAATCATCCACACCATTTCCAAAGGCAATCTTTAATTTACGTGGCATATGAATGTCTCGGCAGATGGACAATAAATATTCCGTTGCTGCTTCCGCCCAAGGCATTACATCCAAATACTCTCCCTGTTGTGCTCCGGAAAGCGGACTGCTCATCACATTTCTAGGGTTATCTCCACCGCCACCCTTGCTGATAATAGCACTGTCAATGGCTTTCTCCATAATTTCTGGAAGCTGTTCCCCCTTCAAATCATGAAGCTGAATGGCTTCACAGGTAGTAAACTTCATTCGACTAACTTGATACTTTTCCACAGTTTCTGCAATGAATTTTAATCTCTCCTTCGTCAAACGACCGCCTGGAAGACGCAAACGCAACATATGACAGTGGGCATCCTTTTGTGCATAGCTTCCCATGCCTCCCGAAAATCCTTTGTACGCCTTTCTGTCAATTTCTCCCTGCTCAAACTCTGCTACCTTCTCTGAAAAAGCCTTAATTTCTGTCCGAAATGTTTGTATCCATTCCTTATCCATTCTCTTTCCCACCTTCTGCCCTATGGCTTTTTTCATTTATTTATGCTTGTTCTCACAATCTTTCCTTGTAAAAACAGCTTAAAAATCCTCTGTATTTTCTATTAGATTTGCATCAATTGACCGATTTCTATTATATATAAACCAAGCAGAAAAGTCAATATTTTCCCCTGCCCGCTGCACGACAAACGCATGAGTGTTTCCATCCCATCTTTATGTGTTCTCAGTACTTTT
>JAUNGR010000084.1 GCA_030524485.1 bacterium
ATTACTTCACTTTTCCTAAATACAATATGCCAATGATCTCCCGTTAAAAATCCAAGTATTTTTTCCCATTGTAAGCCCGTATCCTTCCATTTATCATATTCCAATACCGGAATAGATACATTTATATCTCTAGTCCAACAATCTTTAAACCTTCTTCTGGATACTCTTTTGTCTAAAGCAAAAATACTCAAACCTATTATAAATAAATCCTCATATATTGCAAAAATCTGCATTTTATACATCCGGTACCAGCTATCTGTTATATTTGTAAATATCGTACTATATTTTTTTCGATTAATCGAAAAAACATATGCATCTTTCCATTCGTCATCTGGCTTTTTCTCTTGTTCCTTATCAACCCAAAACCGCATTCCTAATCCTCCCCATAATACTTTTCGAACACAGATAACGCATCTCTCAATGCATCTTCTACTACTTGTGCTGTTCCCATATTAGAAAAATCAACTGTTCTCAAATTATCCAAGTTTAAATCACCATCAATGCTATTTTCTATATATTCATGCATGTCATTTAAAATTTCGGATGTTTGTGCCGGTGTTTTTCCTTTTGATATTTTTTCTTCATATCGAAAGTCAAAATTTTCTTTTATGTATTCCTTCAACATTTCTTTTAACAGTACATCAACTGAAACATTCCCTATATCTGCAATATCTTCAATTTCCAAATTATCCATAGCCTGTGACAATGCATCTGCTGCCATATTATCTTCTACCGATGCTCCAGAATTTGTAAATTCATGCAGTAATTCTGTCCAAACAACTTCTGACGGCTTTCCTACAAGGTCTTTCCTATTATATTCACGCAATGCATTGTCCAGTCCACCCGACGCAACTTTTTGTGCAAAACCTAAAGTTCTTGCCGCGGCTGATTGGAAACTACCACCTGTCAACATGTCTGTTTTCATTGCTGTAGCATATTTACTAGCAGCTTTTGCTTTCGAATCATAATCTCTATTATTTATAAATGACGTCACCGCTCTTTTCGCTTTTGACCAATGCAGTGTTGTTGGTGCTATATATCCTTTCGATGTACCCATATTAGATTTTCCTCTGTTCTTTTATTTCTGCAATCTGCTCATCTGTTAACGTTCCTTTTTTTACCATTATTTCTAATACAGTATTCATACTTCCTGTATCACTATTATACATTGTTCTTAATGCAGCCATATCACCCGCTTTTATTGTGACTGTTGATTTCCCAATTGCCTCCACTATTTTTCCTTTATACATATCAAAATTCAAAAATAAATCTCTTATAATAAAAAATTTCATTTCGCCTTTTTCGATCTTAGGTATAATAATCTTAAATGTATCTGCAACTTCTTCTGCATTTAATTCTTTCATATCTTTTATAATAGCCGCCATTTGGCCAGCTTTAGATCGTCCAATTCTTTCCAAAATTTCTTTAGTATTTTTACTGAATCCAGATTCATCAATGCTAGAACTTTTCAGATTTTCTCTTGTTAAATAAAAATACTTTTCTAAACGATATTTTTCCAAGTCAACAGGTTTACATTCTATCCACTTTTTCATTTGTGCCGTATTCCACGGATTTTGACCATCCATATTTCCTTCCTGGAATTCTGTACGAATTTGCTTGAATTTTTTATTTTCAGTATCAAATTCTTTACTCCATTCATTTAGCTGTATAAACAAGTCATTATCCAATTTTTGTAACACTAACAACTTCGCCAAAATAGAAATATCAATTTCATCACCATAATAAATTTTTGCCAACTGGCGTTTAGTAATAAATGTATTCAGAAAGCGTTTTGCCTGACGTGGATTCCCTTTCAGCGTAGAAGCAACAATTTCTCTTATTTCATCAATAATCTTTGCCGTTTCATTAAAAGCTGACTTATCCCCGTCCCTCCAACTCAGTTTTAACTCATCAATCAAATTATTAATTTCTTCTAACGTAATTACATCACCAGAAACTATCATTTTTTCTTCAAATATTTTAGCTATTAGGCGGCTAAAACTTTCCTGCTCCAAATAACTTTGTGCAACCAGTAATAATAGATAATTTTGTATGTCCTTTGCAGATAACTCCGGGATATATATTGGCAATTGAATTATTTTTTCAATATATTCTTTGTCTAGTTCTACATCAAAACCATTCATCGGTGGATACTTTTCACGAATGGAATACTTTATAACATTTTCATCCGCAGCAATAATAAATGTTGTCCTATCAACAGCTAAAAACAGCTTAATCACTTCCAATATTTCAATTATTCGTTCTGGGCGGCATCTGTCCAAATCATCTACCATTACAACTATATTTTCTATATTGTCATTTTTCAGCGCATCTGAAAACTCTTCTCTAAATTTTCTTATATTATTTATTGTACTTTCATCGGTCGAGTCATCTTCATCTTTCCAATATTCATCTTTCAACGATTGAATTGAATCTGCTGCATTTTTGACAGTATTCCCTATTTCTTCTGCACTTCCAGTTACGTTTAATAACATAGGTAACGGATTTCCTGTTGCTACACTTGCAACTACCGGTGCAAGTGTAGATACGGCTTTCGTTCCTAATTTAAACCAATTTACTCTTTTAATTAATTTTCCAAATTTCTTTTTTACCTCTGCAGGAACTTCTTCTTTTAGTTCCTGCAATAAAGCCTCCATAATTGCAGTTTTCGCATCATCATATGATTCAAACATCCATGCATTAATGGTCACACAAATAATACCTTTTTGATTTTCAAGTTTTTTATCTATTAACTTCAATAAAGTGGATTTTCCAGCACCCCATAGTCCAAACACTCCAATTGTCAATGGGTTATATTCTTTATTTTTAGCAATATCTGCAATTATTCTTGCATATGGTTCATAAAATAAAATATCAATATCTGACGCATTATCCAGCCACATAAAACCCCTCCCTTGTTTTGACACAATTTTATAACATCATATTTTCTTCACTATTCCCCATATTTAACCGGTTCTTCCGCTACCATTTGCACTTGCTCGTCTCTCTCAATTTTCCTGTAATCCACGGTCTTTTTAGAACGCATTTCCCTGTAAATCACTCCCGCTAATGCACTCATTACGGCATCGTACTTGCTCTTGTCCTCAAACAGTGATCCATAACTGTCCTGAGCCTCCATATAACTTTCCATTGCTGCATTTCCAAAAGCTGAAGGAAAAATGCTTTCCGTAAAAATTCTTGGATCAGAAGTCCGGGCCGAGCTTGCCAGTTTATCATCTGCAATCAATTTATCATGTAAAGCACCCAGCATTACCCGATCACCTTCTGAAAATTGTCCTTTATACTTTTCATTGATCTTGTCCAATATTTCATCCAATGTACTTTTCTGTCTGTTTCCCTGTACTCCTTGCTTCTTGGACGGAACATACTGACCATCAATTTTCTCCAGTGTTATCGCCCCTTCAAATGTTTTCTGCAGCTTATAATATTCCAGTTTCAATTTTCCATCCAAATCAACCGCCTCTTCTTTTTCTTCTGGAAGCAGTCCAATCAGGTAACTCAGGAACAAATATTCTTTATGCATATCTTCATCAAACATGCGAACTACCTGTGTAATATAGCTGTACCATCGAATCAGCTTTCTTACCAGTCTTCTGAATTGATACCGTTCTTCTGGATTCTTCAAATTATATCTGTCTGCTACCGGTTTTAATACACTTGTCATTTTTCCCATTGCAATTGCATCCTGCTTACCTGGATGATTCCATATATCAATAAATGCCTTGATATCATTCTCATTATAAATTGCATAATCCAGAAGTTCTTTTTCTGTCTGATAAATCAAATCTACATTTACTTCCTGCTCAAGGCTTGTCTCCTGATAAAATGGCTGAAATGCTTCCAGAATATCCTCTTTTTTGTTTGCAAAATCCAATACAAATGTGTCCACCTTTCCAGGGCATGTTCGATTCAAACGAGATAATGTCTGTACAGCTTTCACATTTTTCAATTTCTTGTCAACAATCATTGTATGTAATAATGGTTCATCAAAACCAGTCTGATATTTTTCTGCTACTACCAGAACATTGAAATTATCGTGGAATTCTTCCTTTGTCTGATTTTCTGATATATGGCTTCCATCTTTTCTTACATTCAACCCGGATTCTGTATACTCTTCATCTCCATCCTGCACCGTTCCGGAAAATGCAGCCAAAATATCCATATCTACATAATGATGTTCTCTTATATATCTTTTGATTTCATGGAAATATCGAACTGCTGCCAGTCTCGAATCTGTGACAACCATCATTTTCCCTTTTCCACCGATTTTTTGTTTCGTAGTCTCTCTGAATGTTTCTACGATAATCTGTGATTTCTGGCTGATATTATATGGATGTAATTTTTCATATTTCTTTATAATCTTTGTTGCTCTGCTTTCTGGAAGCTCCGGATTTTCCGGTGTGTCTTTTGCAATTTTGAAACAGGTACTGTAAGTCATATAATTCTGCAAGACATCCAGTATGAACCCTTCTTCTATCGCCTGTCTCATACTGTAAATATGAAATGGATGAAAACTTCCATCTGTCCATTGACTTCCAAACATCTCCAGTGTTGCCGGTTTCGGAGTCGCAGTAAATGCAAAAAAGGATAAATTTGGATGTTTTCCATGTGTCAGCATCTCCTGAACAAGTTTATCATTTCTGTCTATTTCATCTTCTGCTTTTCCTTCTATTTCCGCATATTCTCGCAATGCCGCTTCTGTATCAGCCAATGCTGCTTTCAATTTCATTGCAGAACTTCCCGTCTGTGAAGAATGGGCTTCATCTACAATAATTGCAAAATTTCTTCCAGCAACCTTATCCACTTCCTGATAAATCACTGGGAATTTCTGTAAAGTAGTTACAATAATTCTCGCACCGTTATTAATGGCGTCTCTCAAATCTTTTGAGTTCTTTTTATTATCAATCGTCTCTACTACCCCTATTGTATGGTCAAACCCTGAGATGGTCTCCTGCAACTGTTCATCTAACACGGTTCGATCCGTAACAACAACCACACTGCTGAAAACGGATGCGTCATCAGAATCATGTAAAGATGCCAGTCTATATGCTGTCCAAGCAATGGAATTGGATTTTCCAGAACCCGCACTGTGTTGAATCAGATAATTATGACCAGCACCTTCATCCTTCACATCTGCAATCAACTTGCGCACAACATCCAATTGATGATATCTTGGGAAAATCAATCTTTTCTTTTTTGTAATCTGTTCTGATCCATCAGGCATTTGCTTCTTTTCTTCCTTTACCTGCAAATGAATAAACTTTTGGATAATATCCATCATACTGTCTTTCTGAAATACATACTCCCAGAAATATGATGTCGGATATCCGTCTGGATTCGCAGGATTTCCTTTGCCGCCATCATTTCCTGCACCGTTCGATCCCTGATTGAACGGAAGAAAATATGTATTTTTTCCTTCCAACCGTGTTGTCATCCAAACTTCCAACTGATCAATACAAAAATATCCTAAGATTCTCTTATTGAACTGAAAACATATTTCTCTTGGGTCACGGTCATACATCCACTGCCGTTTCGCATTATCAACATTCTGTCCTGTATACTGATTCTTTAATTCCAGGGCAAATACCGGGATTCCATTTACCGCCAGAACCATATCAACAGAATTATGTGTATCACTGGAATAAAACCACTGTCTGTTGCAAGTAATTTCGTTCTTTTTATACAGTGCTTCCACTGTTTGGTTTAGACCTGATTCTGGTTTAAAATAACATACTTTGAATGGAATGCCTCTATGTTTAAATCCATGTCGCAATACAGAAATAAGTCCATCCATATCGCAGGCATTGTTGAAAGCAAGACAGAATTTGCGTTCTGAATCCACTTTATTCTGCAATAAAAAACGTTTCCACTCTTTCGGCTGTGTTCTCTGCACAAATCTCAATAGAGTATCTTTATAAACGCCAAGCTGTGGTTCATACATATCGTTATTATGGGTGTAGCCACCTGTCGGTGATAGAAAAAATTCTTCAATATCTGCTTCAAAACGTTTCTCTGTTGTAACATCTATACTCAAGATTCTGGCACCTCCTTTTTTCCTGTGACATACTCATAAATCAAAGATTTTTTATAATTTTCCAGCTCACTTATGAATTGCTCTTTTTTTTCTATAATTATATTTATCTGGTTACATTTTTCATTTAAAAATGTAGTAATTTCTCTCTGTTCTTCCAAAGACGGAACTGGTATCACAATACTTTTCAAATCTTCTTTAGAAACTTTTAAGCGACATGTATTGACTTTATCATCTCCACGCACAATCGCATAAATTCCTTTTCCAAGACTAAACAAAACTCTAAGCATCGTTTTACTTCTAAAAACATATTCACAAAATTTTGTTGTACAATGATCTTCTACGTCATCATAAAAGGTATAATATGCAGGACTTACACACCCATAATATTTTGATTGTCCGGAAGCTCCTACTATCATATTCATACTATTCATTACCAAATCACCTTTATGTGCTACTTTATATTGTTCAAAATCTTCTTTAAACCGATCAAGATTTGTGGTCTTTTCTGAATATAATGTAACTCCAAGATCAATTGATAATGATAGTCTCTCTTTCGATTTAATTGGACTGTTTTTTTCATTTCGTTCTTTCAATACTCGCCTAAAAGGTAATAATTTCCAGTCTGCAGGTACTTCTCCAATCCATTCAATCTTACTATCTTTCATCTTTCTATTATTTCTAATGCCCTTCGTTACAGCTTCAACAATAATAGATTGCATCAATTTTTTATACTCTTCAATACATATTCTGTTACTATGAATAACTTTTTCTATATCATTACATTTTCTCTCCAAAAATGTAACAATTTTTTTCTGCTCATTTATTGAAGGTAACGAAATTTCTAAATTAGAATATTTTTCTGCCCCTATATTTTGAATAGTTGCCTGCACAAATATCATATTTTTCCACATTTCATATCCACTTGAAAGGGTAAAATAATATATAAACTTAGATACTACATTCTCCTGAAAAGAAGCTCTGATTAGATACCCTGCAAATGCACATCTTCCATATTTTTCTTCGTAAATAAATGTTTTACCTACCGTTGCTCCACTTCTTGCAAATAATATATCTCCTTCCCTTAAATAATACCCTTTAGCTTGTTCTAATGATAACGATAATTTCCCCGTATTTTTCAAATGGTTATCATTAGTTATATCTGTTATACGAATATATCTCGGTAATTCTTCATCGTATTCTATGCCTGTCTCATTTGCACCATACTGCATCGGAATCTGCAATAAATGTTTTAATCTACAATTTTCCCACTCCTCTGGTATTTCTCCAATCCATTCAATCCCAGAATCTTTCATCTTTCTACTCATATCATTTCTCCCCAAACAAAGCATCCAAACTACTCTGAATATCCAACTCCAATTCATGCAAACGTACTGCAATTTCTTCCACTGGTTCCGGTGCCTGATATTCATAGAAGTACCTTGTCATTGGAATTTCATAGCCCTTTTTCGTTTTCTTTTCATCTATCCATGCTTCTGGTGCATATGGTAATACTTCTCTCTTGAAATATTCCTCAATATCTTCTGTCAGCGGTACATTTTCCGTATCACGCAGGGATACATCTGCCACTGGTTTCCCCTTCTTTAATACGATTTCGCCATTTTCATCTTTCTGTGGCTGTTCTACTACAATCTTCTGATATCCAAATTCCTCTGTATCAAAAATCTTGCTCTGACAGTAAATACCATCTTTCTCACCATATACCGTTCCATTTTCAAATGCACCATATGCCTTTACAATCAAATCACGGCATTTATCAGTAATGTCATTTCTTTTTGTTCCGATACTTTTTCTTCTTGCTTCAAAACAATGCGAAGCATCAATCAACTGCACTTTTCCAGCTCTGTGCACTGGTTTATCTTTAGAACAAATCCAAATATAAGTGCTGATACCGGTATTCATAAACATATCTGTCCCTAACTGCACAATCGCATCCAACCAGTCATTTTCCAGGATATATCTTCTAATCTCTGACGGGCCACTTCCTGCATCTCCTGAAAATAATGGTGAGCCATTCTGAATGATAGCCATTTTTCCATTTGGAGCCAGCTTGGAAAGTCCATTTAATACAAATAACTGCTGTCCATCAGATATCTTCGGAAGTCCGGGTGCAAATCTTCCCAATTCACCTTTTTTCGCTTCTGTCTCTACTGCTGTTTTTTCTCTTTTCCAGTCAATTCCGAAAGGTGGATTTGAAATAATATACTGAAACTGATACCCGCTAAACTGATCTTCTGACAAGGTATCTCCAAATCTCATATTATTTGGATCACCCCCACGAATCATCATATCCGCTTTTGCAATCGCAAATGTAGAGGGATTAAACTCCTGACCAAAGCAGGTAACTCCAATCTCCGTGTTTAGCTCCTGAATTCTTTCTTCCATGCAACTAAGCATCTGAGATGTTCCCATCGCCATATCATACACTGTTACATTTCCACCCTTACTCAGATCTGCATCTGATAAGAGTAAATCCGTCATTAAATAGATGATATCTCTACTGGTAAAATGTGCCCCGGCCTCTTCACCAAAAGATTCGGAGAATCGTTTTACTAAATCTTCAAAAATATATCCACAGTCTACTGCACTGATTTTATCTGGTCCCAGATATCCTTTTTGTGAATTAAATTCTTTTATGACAAGATACAAGGTATTACTTTCTACCATTCTGCGGATAATATTATCAAAATCAAACTTTGCCAGCACATCCTGAACATTTGCTGAAAATCCATTCAGATAATCTCGAAAATTTGCTTCGATATTTTCCGGATCAGCTAATAAAGATTCAAATGTATATTTGCTGATGTTATAAAATTGATAACCGGAAGCTTTTGTCAGAAATCCATCAATTACAGCAAAATTCTTCACCTTTTCATACTGTTCCAATACTGCTTTATGTGTCGGTAATAAACAATCATGAAATCTTTTTACTACTGTCATTGGTAAAATTACCAATCCATATTCATGCGGTTTAAATGGACCACGGAGCATATCTGCTACATTCCAGATCATTGTCGCTTTCTCTGCTATATTAGTTCCAACTACATCAAATTTATTATTTTCGTCCATTTATTTTTCCTCCGTATAAATATGTTCTAATTCTACTGTTGCCTTTTCTAATTTGTATTTCAATTCTTTTATTTCATTTATCTTGGCATAATATTTATCTGCAATTATCTTCTGACTTTTTAAGTCAGGCAATGGAATTGTTATTTTTTTCAATCCTTCAACCGGCAGGTTTAATAATGTAGCCCCTACTGCTACTCTAGATAAGGCTGCTTTTCCATTTTCACTTTCCAAATACGCTTTCAAAAAGTAAGGATTTATCTTATCTTCATCTAACTCAATAACATAAAGATTACCATTCGCTAAAATCTTATTTCCTTCTTTTACGGATGCAATTGCCATTTTTACCGGAGATACATTTTTGGAAATTACGAGACTTCCATTTTTAATACAATATTTCTCGTATTTAGGATTCATTTCTTTCAAATAAGGAAGATCATCACTAATAATACCATCCTTTATATTTGCCAGCATCAAATACTGCATGTTCGTTGGTTCATCAGATACAATTTCATCTAAAATCGTTGCTTTAATCTGTGCTCCTCTTGTTATGTTCTTTATCACAGATTCAAATGCCACACCGTTTTTTATGGGCATCTCTTTTTGAAGATATCTTGACGGATTAAGAGTGTATTCATTTTTTGCCACCTCTTCACCCAGAACTAGCTTTGAGTTATCGTCATCTGTATTCAGCAATTCAATAATTTTAGAAATATTTTCATCACTAAGAACATTCTGTCTTCGTCCAACTGAGACCATCTCCGTTGCATCTATCATTCTTATATTTTTATTATTTCTGCTTAATACCAGTAATGAACAGGCAATTCCAGTATTCGAATACAAATTGGATGGAAGTGCTATCACCGCCTCGACAAATCCTTTTTTTACAAATTTTTCGCGGATTACTGTATTGATTCCTCCGTTCCAAGTCACTCCATTACTCACCGAAACAACCGCTTTTCCATGTTTGTCGAGATGATTCATGACATTTATAATAAATACCCAGTCTCCCGCAGTTGCTTTCTGTACTTCCGGTATAATATTATATATCGCCTCTAATTCCTCGTTGTTTCCAATGCTCTCTTTCACCCTTATCCCCCAAGGATAATCACAGAATATTTTATCAAACATCAAATTGTCATCTATGTCCAGAACTGATTTTTGCTCAATTTTCACCCGATCAGAAATTAATTCCGTTCTAATTTCTGCTACTTCTTTGACCTCGGTTACAAGCTCTACACCATAAAACTGTGATTCTGGATTTCTTTCTATAGCATTCACTAGAAATGTTCCAATTCCACTACAGAAATCTGCTGTTTTATCATTTGAAATTTGAAGTATCTCATTTGCCAGCTTTGCAACACTCTGTGGAGTTTCACATTCTCCCATAAATTTATTTCCTTGTAATGGCCACCACAATACTACTGCTAAAAGTGTATCTGCCGAATATGTTTCTCCGATTTCTATTGCCACATTCCATAAATTTTCAATATTTCCTTTTATGAAACTGACTCTTTCCGGTGAAAAAGCCAGTTCCACATATTCTATCAATTGATGCACATCATTTACCTTATTTTTTAAAGATAAATATGCCACATACGATAAACAAAATCCTCCATACAGGGATGTATTACCAAGCTCTCTCATCCTGTTTGAAATATTCCAACTAATTTCTTCAACTTTCGAGCCTTCTTTTTCTTTTAACTCTTTAACTGAAATATTCAACCCTGTTTCCTCCTTTGGTTATTCACAATCAATTTCCTTGTGTTCACTATAACATTTGTTTATTTGGTTGTCAATAATCAAATTTGATTTTTAATAACCATGAGTGCATTTTAATATAATTCCTTAGTGTCATAGTAATAAATTCTTATTTCCATGGTAACAATATTTATAATTCCTAAGAGTAATATAAGATTTATCGGAATATACTTTCTCACCACATCACCTGTTACAGCAATCGATGTCACGCTGATAAGCAGAATCCATATAGAATATTTATCCCATGCTTTTCGATACTGCTCTATCTTCCTCAACACAAATATCTCACCACTTATTCCTAGTCCAAGAAAAATAAGAATAGCCATAATTCTCAAAAACCACGACCATTCTGTAGAAAAATACTCTCGCTCACCTAAAATATTTATTTCTGATGGACGGATCACCCACTCCACATACTCGTACCAAAACTTCAGCGGAACAGTTATGCAAGCACATAAATCTTTTTGAAATACTGTATTTCTTATTACTGCCAATAAAACCAAAATCATGTACGATATCATCCAGAATGTTTCCTTTTCTTTCACTTCATTTTTCAACTTTTTTATTTCATGATCTGTTTTTTTCTTCACAGTTTTTACTTCTTCTTGTACCTTATTAAACTGGTATTCTATTGTTCTAGCTTTTTTCTCTGCTTCTTTCTGTCTCTTCTGTGCTTCATCTACCGCTTCAACAGATGATTTATTCACCTGTATCTGTAATTTAGAGTTCTGGTCCCGAACGTCTTTTATTTCTTCTTCGAGCTGCTCTTGCTCGCTCCTGC
>JAUNGR010000085.1 GCA_030524485.1 bacterium
ATTTTTGCAGCCACTAAGCGGAAAGGATATTATTTTTTCTAGTATACACTATATTTACAAAAACAGACAAGTCTTGTACAATACAATTCAGAAAAAAATACTGTACAAGTCCCTGATGGGAAAACAAACTAACTATGGAGATGAGAAATATGCGAAAAAAAATTTTTGCTTCTCTTTTGCTCCTTCTTGTTCTGGCAGTCAGCTCCTACTTTGGCGAACTGCGCATTGCCCAAAACAAACAATGGATCCGAGAAAGCGAACGACAGGCACGCCGCGAGAGTGCCGAAAACGAGGCAGCAAGTCTAGCGGCACAGAGAGCTTTTCTGGCAGAGGAAGAACGAAAGAACCGAATCGATTCTCTGCTATCCGGTGAGGCAAGACAGGCCTATCAGGAATTGTTTCTTGCCCTCAAGCAATATGACTATGCAGCCGCAGCCAACCTTTTGGAGCGGGAGAAGGCTGTCTTTTCTGCCTTTTTTGACTCGGTGCTTGCACAGGGCAGCTACCTTTACAACGGAGAGGTGTTGACCGACGAGACGGAGGGGCTTGGGCTGTTGGTCAACGCTTCCAACACCGCCTACTTTGGAGAGTGGAGCAATGGGCAGCCAAACGGCAACGGCTTAGCCCTCCGCTCCATCGTCCTGCGCAGCCCCCGCTACGACCTTGCAAGAGGCACATGGGAACAGGGTAAATTAAATGGGGAGGGACTCACTGGCTACTGCTACTATGAGGGCGTGACCGAACCCAACACCAAAGAAATCTGGAAACAGGGGAATTTTTCCGCCGATTTGATGAATGGTGAAATTGTCTACCGCAGCGTCAACGCTTCCGGAGAAGAGAGAGAATGGCATCTTAATGTCTCTGAGGGAAAAACCGTGTTGGATGAGCGCTGGGTCTTTTCCGAGGAGGCAGCCCAATACCGCCTTGCCGCCGACAACGATGCCCTGCATGACTACGTTTTGGATGCCGCCATGCTGGACACCGTGCTCTGGAAAAATATGGTGGAATGGAAGTAAATTTTCCTTATCCGAGACGGCTACCGCCTTTCTTTTGATGAGGCAGTCTCGTGCGGACGATGCGTTTCTTTAATTCCGACCACCGAAACGGAATCAAAGGATAGATATAGCTCTTTCCAGCTATCGTTTTGTTGAACGCAATCGCTAGGATGGTGATGACCAAGCTCAACAGATAGCCCCAGAAATTAAAGATTGCAGTACAGATAAGCATCAGCAAACGCATAAATTTCAGAGCATATCCCAGCTCAAAGCTTGCCTGCGAGTAGTTTGCAATCGTGACAAAGGCCATATACAACATGGTCTCGCTGTTGAACCAGCCAGCCTTCACCGAATATTCTCCCAGCACAATACCGGCGATGACCGAGAGCGGCGTGGTCAGCATACTTGGCGTGTTGACCGCTGCGAGCCGCAGACCATCTATCGCAAATTCCAAAATCAAAAGCTGCCAAATCAATGCGATGTGAACATCGTCGGTGATGCGGATAAAATCAAAACTTTCCGGTATCCAGTTGGTATTTTGCATCAGCAAGAGCCAAGTCGGTGTCAAAAGCAGCGTAAGCAAAGAAATCAACATTCTTGTCAAGCGCAGATAGGTGCCCGTAATCGGCGGAAAATAATAGTCATCTGCCTCCTCAATGATGTCAAATACCGATGAGGGAAGAATCATGGCAGCCGGTGAGGTGTCCACCAGAATCACAATATTCCCCTCCAAGATAGAAGCCGCCGCTGTGTCCGGTCGCTCCGAAAATTTAAATTTGGGAAAGGGATTGTACCACTTGTGAGGGTACAGACACTCCGCAAGGCTTTCCTGATTCATGCTTAGGGCATCCACATGCAGTTCCGCAATCTGCTGCTTGATTTTGTCCAGCAAATGGGTATCCACCCTCCCCTCCATATAGGCGATGGCAATGTCGGTGTGGGAACTCTGCCCCGCCGTTGTCACCTCAATGATGAGTTTAGGATCCCGAATGCGCCGCCGAATCAGAGCGGTATTAAAAACCAGAGTCTCCACAAATCCATCTCTGGAGCCTCGCATCACCTTATCTTTCTCCGGCTCCGACACCCCTCTGGAGGGATAAGAACGACAGTCTAACATCAGCACTTCCTGATAACCGTCTATCATCAAGGCCGTAATCCCGCTTAAGACCTGTACACTCATGTCTTCCTCCGTTGAGACCAATCCAGCCTCCCCGTAGGGGGTATATTGTTTTGCAAAGTCATGGGCGGTCTCCGGCATCTCCTCTGCTTTCAAAGAAAAAAAGTATTGCAAAATTCGACTTATGGTATCGTCCTTCGCAAAGCCATCCACAAAAAACAGAACCGCTTTGCGTCCTCCTATCTGCAGCACATGGTACACCACATCAAAATTTCTGTCCGTATGAAACAATTCTTGAAAACGCTTCAATCTATCCTCAAAGCGAACACCTTGCGTCATGAAATCTTTCCTCCTATCTTCTATCGCTGCAAATGCTGCTTATACATATCTGACATAGAAGTCTCTCCAAAAGGGGAAAAATTATCCACAAACCAGGTTCCCTCCGCCCCGTTTTGCAAAACACTGTGAAAAATAGGAAAAAGTTTGGAAAAATCTTTCAAAAAATTGTGCAAAATATAGATAGTTTCATTGACAGAGTGCCCAGAGTGTGCTATGATGAATACATGCAAGGAACATATGGGGGTGTCCTGCATCTGTTGTCTGATATGGGGATATCGGGCAGCAAGAAACCTATAATGTGAGGGTTTTTGACCGTGATTGGAGAGCAGCTTTCTGTGGGGGAGGGCTGCTCTCGTTGTATGTTATATTCCTTTCATTGATTTCTTGTATTTCTTTCTGTTAGACTTCTGCTAAGCTTCCGCCTTTGAGAGTGTGCGTAAGATTTCTCCCGCCATCAAAAGTCCGGCCACCGGTGGTACAAACGAAACACTGCCAGGTACTGGTCTTTCCTGTGAACCTCTCACTTCTTCCCCCTCCTTTGGAGTCAGGGGCTCTTCCTTAGAATATAAGACCTTTAGATGCGGGATGTCCCGCTTTTTTAATTCCCTGCGCATCACTTTGCAAACTGGACACACACTCGTCTTTGTGATATCTGTAATCTCAAAACTTTCCGCATGAAGCTTATTTCCCGTTCCCATACAAGAAAGCAGAGGAATCTGTCGTGCAAAACAGTATTCGGCAAGGGCTAATTTTGTGCTGATGGTATCGATGGCATCCGCCACATAATTTATCCTTCCCCCAATCTCCTCCATCAACTGTGCTAGTGTTTCCGGCAGTACAAAACGTTCAAAAGTCTCCACCTTTGCCAAAGGATTGATGTCTGCAATCCTTTCGCGTAGTACCTCTGTCTTGTATCGTCCCACAGTACTTAAGAATGCCACGCTCTGGCGATTGATGTTGCTCAGTGTCACCCGATCCGCATCCACGAGAATCAAGCGTCCCACGCCTCCCCTCGCCAAGGCATCGACCAGATGAGAGCCGACTCCTCCCAAACCATATACCATAACAGTGGAGGAGGAAAGACGCAAAAGTCCCTCCTCCCCCAGCAAAAGCTCACTTCTTGAAAATGCATTCATTCTTTTTTCTCCTTCATGTAGGCTTCTTTGAGCCGTTTTACCCCCTCAGCAATCTCCTCCTCACTCAGATTTGCGTAACCCAGCACGATGGTGGGCGGATAGAAGTTGTGCCTTGCATGAATAAAAAAGCTAGAGAGACCATAGACCCTCACTCCGGCTGCGGCTGCTCTCTCCACCAACTCCTCCTCCGAAATTTCCTCCCTCTCCCTTCGACTTCTCAGCAGGATATGCACCCCCGCATGTTCTCCCAAAATCCGAAAATCGACTTCCAAAGGGCGAAGTTTGGCCAGCAACAGGTCATGCTTGGCCTTATAGGTGGCACGCATCTTGTTTAGATGCCTCTCATAGGCTCCGCTGACCAAAAATTCATACAAAATATTTTGGTCGATGCGGGACACCGTAGAAGCGTAGAAGGCATACTTCTCCCGATATCGCTGCAACAGAGGCTGTGGCAACACCATATAACTGATACGAATGGCAGGAGCAATCGACCTCGAAAAAGTTCCGATGTAAATGACTCTTTCCTTTTGGTCGCTGCCCTGCAGAGCTGGAATCGGCTTTCCTCGGTAGCGGAACTCACTGTCATAATCGTCCTCTATGATGTAACGCCCCTCCCTCTCTCCTGCCCAGCGCAGCAGCTCCATCCGTCTTCCGACCGGCATCACCACCCCCGTCGGATACTGGTGAGAGGGCATCACATAAGCGACATCCACCTCTTCTTTTTCTAAAAGGTCCACCCGTATGCCCTTGGCATCCATCGCAATTGGCTTAACCTGACACCCCAAAGCAAAAAATACCCGATATGCCTGTCGATAAGTCGGATTTTCCATCCCTATCACAGGCCTTCCTCCCAAAATTTGCCATAACAAAAGCAGCAGGTACTCATTTCCGGCTCCCAAAACAATCTGTTCTGGATGCACCTGCACCCCTCTTGCCATGTGAAGGTAGGAACCGATGGCTTCCCGCAACGTCTGCTCTCCCTGATGATTGCCGCTCAGAAACAACTCCTTTTTGTCATCCACAAGAATCTTTTTTGTGATTTTTCTCCAAACTCCGTAGGGAAAACTCTCCAAATCAATGCCTCTCGGAGAGAAATCCACCACGCAGTCCCTCTTCGTCTCCTCCTCCATCGAAATGAATTCTGCCGGAGTCTCCCTTTTCAGTTCCAGCATTCCCTTGATATCTAGGACAAAATAGCCCCTGTAAGGTCTCGCCTCGATATAGCCCTCGGAGAGCAGCTGGTCGTAGGCCATCTGTGTGGTGCTGCGGCTCACCTTCAGATGCTCGGCAAGGGTTCTGGTAGAGGGAAGACGGCTTCCTGCCAAGAGAGCCTTGGAGCGAATCTCTTCCTTCAAATACCGGTAAATCTGCTCGTACAGGGGAGTCTTTGACTCCGAAGCCGTCTGAAGCGGAATCATCAAATCCATCTCTTTCCTCTTTTTCTCACATTCCTTTTCTCTTTGAGCGTTTTGAAATGCTTTATTTTTGAATCTTGAAGGAACTCTTAAGCGATACAATGCGATTAAAGACCAAATGTCCCTCCTTGTGGTCCTTGCAGTCCGCACAGAAGTAGCCATTTCTCACAAACTGGAAGCTGTCATACACCTTAGCCTTCGCCAACTCTGGCTCCACATAGCACTCTGGCAGTACGGTCAAAGAGTTTGGATTTAAGTTCAGGTTGTTGTTCTCGTCCAACTTTCCCTTCTCCTCATCCACGATGTTCTCATACAAACGACACTCTGCCTGCTCTGCCGTCTCACAAGCCACCCAATGAATGGTTCCCTTCACCTTTCTTCCATCCTGACTGGAACCGCCCTTGGTCTCTGGGTCATAGGTACAATGTACCACCGTCACCTTTCCGTTCTCATCCTTCTCAAAACCAGTACAGGTAACAAAATAAGCTCCCATCAGGCGTACTTCGTTGCCTACATACAGACGGAAATATTTGCTTGGACGCACTTCCATGAAGTCTTCTCTCTCAATATAGAGTTCTTTTCCAAATGGAACCATACGACTTCCCAGCTCTGGATTTTCCAAATTCATAGGAATCTCCAGCTCCTCCATCTGTCCCGCTGGATAGTTATCAATCACCAACTTCACTGGGTCCAAGATGGCCATCAGACGAGCCTTCTTTAATTTCAAATCCTCACGGATGCAATATTCCAACATCGCATAATCCACAGAACTGTTCGCCTTAGAAACACCAACCAACTCCACAAACTTACGCAGAGCCTCTGGTGTGTAGCCTCTTCTTCTCAGTGCAGCGATGGAAACCAAGCGAGGGTCATCCCAACCATCCACAATGCCATCTTCCACCAACTTTTTGATGTATCTCTTTCCAGTCACCACATTGGTCACATAAAGTTTTGCAAACTCAATCTGTCTAGGCGGATTGACAAACTCACACTCTCTCACCACCCAGTCGTACAGCGGTCTATGGTCCTCAAACTCCAGCGTACAGATGGAATGTGTGATATGCTCAATCGCATCCTCAATCGGATGTGCAAAATCGTACATCGGATAAATACACCATGCATCCTTGGTATTGTGATGGTACATATGTGCCACACGGTAAATCACAGGGTCTCTCATATTGATATTAGGAGAGGACATATCAATCTTGGCACGAAGCACCTTCTCTCCATCTTGATAGACTCCCTTTCTCATGTTCTCAAAGAGTTCCAGATTCTCCTCCACAGAACGGTTGCGATAAGGACTCTCCTTACCTGCATTGTTATAGTCTCCACGGTATTCGCGAATCTCTTCCGCAGACAGGTCACAGACAAAGGCCTTGCCCTTCTTGATGAGCTTCACCGCACACTCATACATCTGCTCAAAATAATTGGACGCAAAGAACAGTCTGTCCTCAAAATCTGCTCCCAACCACTTGACATCTTCAAGAATGGACTCCACAAACTCCGTTCTCTCCTTGGTCGGATTCGTGTCATCAAAACGAAGGTTGAACTTTCCGCCGTACTTCTTTGCCAAGCCATAATTCAAAAGAATGGATTTTGCATGTCCAATATGCAAATATCCATTCGGCTCCGGAGGAAAACGAGTCTGTACATGGTCGTACACACCTTCCGCCAAATCCTTCTCGATTTCTATCTCAATAAAGTTTTTGGATACCACTTCTTCTGTTTTTTCTTCTGTTTCTAACACAAGCTTCTTTTCTTCCATTGCCCTTCCTCCATAAACATGATATATAATGATACCACAACCCTCTGTCAATGGCAAAGCCTTTTTCACAGATTATAAGCCTTTTAGGTCCTTTCAAATTCTTTGAAAAAAATTTTAAATTTTCTATTGACAAAATTCAAAGGTCGTGATATCCTATACAAGTCGTCAAGAGCGACAGAGAAAAAACACAAAAAAGATAAGCTGGCGTGGCACAGTAGGTAGCGCACATCATTGGTAGTGATGAGGTCACGGGTTCGATTCCCGTCGCTAGCTCTCTTACAAAAAACCTTGTAAATTCGATTTGCAAGGTTTTTTTGTGTCCAAAATCAGCTCTCAAAAAGAACCACCAAAGCAAAAGCATTCTTTTCCCTTGGCGGTTCCCTTTATTCCTTTTTCTTATTTCTAAATTACCTTCTTACTTACTACTTTTTTCTTACTTTCTTCTTTCATTTCTGCTTCCCTACTTTACTTGCGGGCAGCGGTTCTCAAGCTCATCTTCACAATCCGATAGGCACAGAGTCTTAATTCCTCCGTCTTTAAGCGACCATCTTTCAGAGCGTTTCGGATGTTTGCATGGTCACTCGACAGTCCCGGCATAATCAAATCGTTTCCTGCCCGAATGCAAAGATAAGCCTCCGAGCCATTGATGGTGGTTGTCCAGTCTGTCATAATCAAGCCCTCAAAGCCCCACTCCTTTCTTGCGGCCTCCGTACACAAGCCAGCATGGTTTGCGGAATGCAAGCCATTAATCTGGTTATAGGAAGTCATGATAGCGAATGGCTGAGACTCCTTCACTGCAATCTCAAAGCCCTTCAGATAGATTTCCCGCAAAGCTCTCTCAGACACAATGCTGTCCACACCCAGACGGTTGTCCTCCTGATTGTTGCAAGCAAAGTGTTTGATGGTGGTTCCGTTGATTCCCTTTTCCTGAACTCCCTGCGTGATCGCTGCAGCAAGCTTTCCACTCAAAAGTGGGTCCTCGGAATAATACTCAAAGTTTCTGCCACAGAGCGGATTGCGATGAATGTTCATCCCTGGTGCCAACCACAGATCCACACCAAAGATTCGCATCTCCTCCCCAACAGCTCGTCCCACTTCTTTCAGCACATCCGTGTTCCAAGTCTGTGCCAACATGGTTCCAATCGGGAAGGCGGTACAGTACTGATAATAGACCGTAGCTCCCTCATGCTGCTCTTCCTCTGCAAAAAATCCATGTTCCAGTGCAGACTGACTGTCCACCGGATAAATGCTTCCGTCCTCCGCTGCCTGATAGTGTTGGCTGAGGCGAATGCCAGCCGGTCCATCCGCAAGAATCATAGAAGGAAGCTTTGGCTGTGTCTCAAAATCTACGGTCTCTCCTGCTGCCCCTGGAACCGCAAAAGCCGATGCCCCCAAGGCAGATTTGCCTTCGTTAACTCTTCCGCACACCAACTGTATCATCTGTTCCTCAGAAAGTTGCTGCACAATCTTTTCGGCACAGTCAGACAGAGCTTTCTCCTCCTCGGTCTCCTCTTTTTGCTTTCTGGAAGCTTCCTCACTCTCCAAAATCTGTTCCTTGGAAAGCGTAAGCACGGGCAAATCTTCCGAGACAAAGAGCTGACTTCCATTTAGAGAAAATTCCACAAGCTCCTCACAAGCTGTGCTGACACAAGCTGTCTCCTCCAAAACAAAACTCTCACTCACTCGAAGAATGGCTACCCCAAACAGATTTTGGGAGTCGCTTCCCACCGCAAGACCATACTCTCCGGCATCCACAACCCAAGCCTGCCTTTCCTCATCAAACCTTGCAAGTTCCCGATAGGAGACCTGACAAATCAGCTCGCAGCTCTCCTTTGGCTGTAACAGAGGAGTTTTGGCAAAGGCAACCAGCTTTTTGCTCTCTCTGGCTCTTCCCTCGCACTGCGGTGCAGACAGATACACCTGAAGCACCTCTTTTCCAGCAAACTGCTCTCCACCGTTATGTACTTTGACTTGAACGGCAATCCCTGTTTTCTCTGCCTGCACTTTACTTTCCTCAAATGCAAACTTTGTGTAGGACAAACCATAGCCGAAGGGGTAACGCAACGATTTTTGGGTAGCGTCAAACCAACGATAGCCCACAAAAATGCCTTCCTTATAATATTCCTTCTCCAAATCGCCATTGTTGGAGCCAAAGCTCTCCGCACAGGGCCAATCCTCATAATGATTTGCCCAACTGTCGGTCAACTTTCCACTTGGAGTCACGCTTCCAGAAAGCACCTTTCCAAGAGCCGTGCCACCCTCCATGCCTCCCTGAGACAAATACAGCACCGCACGAATCTGTGGCAACTCATCCAAGAGAGAAAGGTCTACCAGTCCACCAGTGTTTATCACCAGAACAATGTCACAGCCCTCTGCCGCCAAAGTCCTTATGTTTTGCTCTTCTTCCTTGGAGAGGCAGAAATCTCCCCTCTTGTTTCTTCGGTCGGCTCCCTCACCGGAAATGCGGCTCAGAACGTAAATGGCAGTCTTTGCCTTCTTGGCCATCGCCTCCGTAATGGGATTCTCCGCTGGATTTTGGAATGGATTTCCGAAATACGCTTCGATGAAATTTGTCTTTTCTGTCAATTCCTGAATCAACTTCTTCCAACTCTGTCTCGCATTCTCATACACCTCATCGTAAGCATCCAACCACTCGCTGTCCGCAAGCACAAAACCTGCTGCGAGCAAGCCCTGCTCCACGCTGACACAGCTTCTCTCATTTACATCGCCGGAACCCGTTCCTCCTTTTACGGTTTTCCTTGCACCACTTCCGAACAAGCCCAGTGTCTCCCCCTGCTTTAAAGGAAGCAGTCCCTCATTTTTCAGGAGAACGATGCCCTCCTCTGCCGCAAGCAGAGCCACCTTACGATGTTCCGTCTCGTATGCTCTCACCCCATTGTCTGTCGTACCACTTTGTTTTCCCATATTTTTGCCTTCTCCTTTCTCGCAGTATCTATGATGTATCTATTTTTAGCATTTGTTTGCTACTGCATGATTGCATTATAGCATTCTTTGTCTCAACACCTCGTAGGCCAACACCCCTGCTGCCACCGAAGCATTCAAAGAATCAATATCCCCCTTCATCGGAATCGAAGCTGTCATATCGCAGTGCTCTTTCACCAACTTGCTGACCCCGCTCCCCTCATTGCCAATCACCAAACCTATCGGTCCCTTCAGATTCATCCGATACATAACCTCGCCACCCATGTCTGCACAGACAAACCACAGTCCCTCTTTTTTGAGTTCCTCCATCGTACTGCTTAGGTTAGTCACCTTCGCCACCGGTGTGTAAGCCACGGCTCCAGCCGAAGCCTTCGCTACCGTAGCCGTAAGTCCAGCTGCCCTTCTCTTGGGAATCACCACACCATGTGCTCCCACAAGATTGGCTGTTCGGATGATGGCTCCCAGATTGTGGGGGTCCTCAATGCCATCCAAGAGAAAGAGGAAGGGGTCCTCCCCCTTGTCTCTGGCAGCCCGAAGCATATCTGCCACCTCGCTGTAAGCATAAGCAGCGGTCAGAGCAATGACTCCCTGATGTTTTCCGGTCTCCGACATCTGGTCCAATCTCTCTTTTTTTACAAAATTCAGAATGGTATCGTGTTTTTTGGCCTCTCTCACAATGGTACGAATCGGTCCATCCTCACAGCCATCCAACACATACAGCTTATCCACGGTCTTGCCCGCTCGAAACGCCTCCAGCACGGCATTGCGCCCCTCTATGGTCTGTTCTTCAACTCTCATCTGTCTTATCGTCCTCCAAAATTCCTGAAATTCCCAGAGCAATCAGCTCCATCATACGGGAAAACTCTCCATTTAAATATAGATATCCCATCAGAGCCTCAAATCCGGTCGCCATGCGGTAATCCTTCATGCTGGCATTTTTTGCCATGGTCACCGACTTGGCATTGCGTCCCCTCTTATATATGGCATGTTCCGTCTCCGTCAGTTCATCCTCCAAAAGACAGATCATGCGAGCCTGCGTCTCGGCCTTCACAAAATGGGTGGTATGGCGGTGCATCTTGTTGACCTGCACATCCGCCCTTGTTACCACCTTCGTCCGCACCGCAAGCTCAAAGACAGCATCTCCGATGTAGGCAAGTGCCAGAGGCGAATATTGTGCTGCCTCCATCCTCTCACTCCCCCCAAAAAAGGCGGTCAAGGCCTGCTCTATGCTCGTTTCCATTTTACGCCCTCTCTGGTATCTTCCAAAACAATGCCCTGCTCCAAAAGCTCTTGGCGGATGGCATCGGCCTGTGCAAAGTCTCTTGCCTTTCTGGCTGCCTGCCGTCTCGCTATCAGCTCCTCTATTTCCTCATCCAACACCTCTTTTTTCCTCTCTGTGAGAATGCCCAACACATCGCAGAGCTGCTCTAAGGTACTTCTCACCAGAGTCAGCATCTCCTTGCTGTTCTCCTTATCCATGGAGCTGTTGGCAAACTTTACCAGCTCAAACACAGCCGCAATCGCATCTGCCGTGTTAAAATCGTCCTCCATCGCAGCCTCATACTTTGCCACAAACTGCTTTACAGTCTCTCTCACCTCAGTCTCATCCTTTGTGGGCTGCTCTTTGGCTTCCTTTTCTGCGTCTCTCAGTCTCTCCGCACAGGTCAAGATTCTCTCCAAACCATTCTTGGCAGCCTCCATCAAGTCTCGACTGAAATTTAAGGGACTGCGATAATGGGCACTCAACATAAAGAAACGAAGCACCTGCAAATCGTACTCCTCCGAAATTTCTCTTACGGTAAAGAAGTTTCCAAGAGATTTGGACATCTTGTGGTTGTCGATGTTCAAAAAGGCATTGTGCATCCAATAATTCGAGAAGGTCTTATCATTGGCAGACTCACTCTGGGCAATCTCATTTTCATGGTGAGGGAAAATCAAGTCCTCCCCGCCTGCATGAATGTCTATC
>JAUNGR010000086.1:0-9258 GCA_030524485.1 bacterium
GTAGAAGAAATGAAAAAGAAATAAGAAAACGCAAGCGTAGGCTGAAAAAAGTGAGAAAAAGGTAGAAAAAGTAAGGAAAAGAGGGCAAAAAGAAATCGAAAAAGCACTTGCATTCCAGAAAAATGTGTGGTACAATGCTTTAGCGAACTTTGTTGAGAGCACTATAAGTGTACCCCTTTGTCGGTTGTTTCCCAGATTTTGTAACCCACAAGCAGAAGAAGGGAGTCAGACGACATACGCTTAGAAAGGAGAATTGCTGTGAAGGTTAGATCATCCGTAAAACCGATTTGCGAAAAATGCAAAATCATTAAAAGAAAAGGCAGTATCAGAGTAATCTGTGAGAATCCGAAGCACAAACAGAGACAGGGCTAATCTTATTGTTTCGCGTGCCAAGAGTATGAACCACTAGGGTAAGTTGTTTATACAAAGCAGGCAATAAATTCAAGTAAGAAAAATATTAATGGAGGTGTACTACACACATGGCTCGTATTTCAGGTGTTGACTTACCAAGAGAAAAACGCGTGGAAATCGGTTTAACATACATCTACGGTATCGGTAGAACAAGTTCAAACCGCATCCTTGCAGACGCTGGTGTTAATCCAGACACTCGTGTCAGAGACTTAACTGACGATGAGGTAAAGAAGATTGCAGCAGTGATTGCTGAGACTCAGACTGTAGAAGGTGATCTTCGTAGAGAGACCGCTTTGAACATCAAGAGACTTCAGGAAATCGGCTGCTACAGAGGCATCCGTCACAGAAAGAGCTTGCCGGTTCGTGGTCAGAGAACCAAGACCAATGCAAGAACTCGTAAGGGTCCGAAGAAGACTGTGGCAAATAAGAAGAAATAATTAAATTTGTGACAAGAAGGTAATGAATCGGGTTATATGTTTTAAAAACAGGAATAACAGGATTCAAATTCAGAGAAAGTAGGTTAGTTTAAAATGGCTAAAAAAGTGTCCACTACTAAGAAAGTGACCAAAAAGCGTGTAAAGAAAAACGTTGAACGCGGACAGGCGCACATCCAGTCATCTTTTAATAACACCATCGTGACATTAACAGATGCACAGGGAAATGCTTTATCTTGGGCAAGTGCAGGCGGTCTGGGATTTAAAGGTTCAAGGAAATCTACTCCATATGCAGCTCAGATGGCGGCAGAAACTGCAACGAAGGCAGCTCTTATTCATGGCTTAAAAACAGTAGACGTTATGGTAAAAGGTCCTGGCTCAGGTCGTGAAGCAGCAATCCGTGCGCTTCAGGCATGTGGTTTGGAAGTAACCAGCATCAAGGATGTAACACCGGTTCCGCACAATGGTTGTCGTCCACCAAAACGTAGAAGAGTCTAATAAGAGAGTCTAATTAGGAGGTAATTACAGTGGCAGTTGATAGAGTTCCTGTTCTTAAAAGATGTAGATCCTTAGGTCTTGAGCCGGGATTTTTAGGAATAGATAAAAAATCCAAAAGGGAATCCAAAAGAGCAAATAAGAAGATGAGTGAGTATGGTCTGCAGTTAAGAGAGAAGCAGAAAGCAAAATTCGTCTATGGTGTATTAGAGAAACCTTTCCGTAACTACTACGAGAAGGCAGAGCGTCAGAGCGGTCAGACAGGTGAGAACCTGATGATTCTTCTGGAGAGAAGACTGGACAATGTTGTATTCCGTATGGGATTCGGCAGAACCAGACGTGAGACAAGACAGATTGTAGACCACAAGCATGTGCTGGTAAACGGCAAGTGCATCAACATTCCGTCCTACTTGGTAAAACCGGGCGATGTGATTGAAATCAAAGAGAAGTGCAAATCTTCTGAGAGATACAAATCCATTCTGGAGACCACAGGCGGAAGACTGATTCCGGCTTGGCTGGACGCTGATCAGGAGAACCTGCGTGGTACTGTAAAGCAGTTGCCAACCAGAGAAGAGATTGATACTCCGGTAAACGAAATGCTTATCGTCGAGCTGTATTCCAAATAATCATACGGCTTACCTTGATAGTATCCTGTCCTTCTTTCTTTGTTCGCAAAGGCTGGCAAAATTCCTGCTTGTAGGTGCCGCTCTCACCGGCAATGAGGGAAGGATGGCCGATATGAATACCCTCAGACAACTTATTACCCAAAGGAGGGGCTATTAGTGTTCGATTTTGTAAAACCAAATATTGAAATCGATGAGATTTCAGAAGATAAGAAGTATGGCAAATTCGTCGTGGAGCCGCTGGAAAGAGGCTATGGTACGACTCTGGGAAATTCCTTGAGAAGAATTATGCTTTCTTCTCTTCCGGGTGCAGCAGTGAGCCAGATTAAGATTGAGGGCGTTCTGCATGAGTTCAGCTCGATTCCCGGCGTAAAGGAAGATGTAACTGAGATTATCATGAACATCAAGAATTTAGCCATCAAAAACAACAGTGATACAGATGAACCCAAGGTAGTTTACATTGAATTTGAAGGTGAAGGTGTTATCACAGGTGCGGACATTCAGACCGATACCGATATTGAGATTCTGAATCCGGAGCAGGTGATTGCAACCTTGAGCGGCGGAGCGGACAGTAAGTTCTACATGGAGCTGACCATCACTCGCGGCCGTGGTTATGTAAGTGCCGATAAGAATAAGAAGGATGAGGATCTTCCGATTGGTGTTATCGCAATCGACTCTGTTTACACCCCAGTGGAGCGTGTGAATATGTCTGTTGAGAATACCCGTGTCGGACAGGTTACAGACTACGATAAGCTCACTCTTGATGTATACACAAATGGTACATTGGCTCCGGATGAGGCAGTTAGTTTGGCTGCTAAAGTTCTGAGCGAACATCTGAATCTGTTTATCGACCTCTCTGAGAATGCAAGAACTGCAGAAGTTCTGGTTGAGAAGGAAGATAATGAGAAAGAAAAAGTGCTCGAAATGAACATTGACGAGCTGGAGTTATCCGTTCGTTCTTACAATTGTTTGAAGAGAGCTGGTATTAATACCGTAGAAGAGCTGTGCAACCGCACTTCCGATGATATGATGAAGGTTCGTAATCTGGGCCGTAAGTCTTTGGAAGAGGTTCTTGCAAAGTTAAAAGAACTGGGTCTGCAGCTTAACCCGAGCGACGAGGGCTAAGAGCCATAATCGCATAGAAAGATATTTATGGATGTAAAACGGACAGTCAGTAAGCCCGAAGATGCATGGCTGCCCGTTCCACAAATGGAGGATTAGAAATCATGGCAGGATATAGAAAACTTGGCAGAACATCTGACCAGAGAAAGGCTATGTTAAGAAGCCTTGCAACCGCTTTAATCAGCAATGGTAAGATTGTTACAACCGAAACAAGAGCAAAAGAAGTAAAGAAAATCGTAGAGGGTCTGATCGCTATGGCAGTTCGTGAGAAAGACAACTACGAGACCGTTACCGTTACCGCAAAGGTTGCTCGCAAGGACAAAGACGGTAAGAGAGTCAAAGAAGTGGTAGATGGTAAGAAAGTTACCGTTTATGACGAAGTTCAGAAGGAAATCAAGAAAGATAAGCCTTCCAGACTGCATGCAAGAAGACAGATGTTAAAGGTTCTTTATACCGTTACTTCTGTTCCGTCTGAGGCAGCAGGCAAGAAGAAAAACACCAAGAAGGTGGATTTGGCAGCAAAGTTGTTTGATGAGATTGCACCGAAGTATGCAGACCGCAATGGTGGTTACACCAGAATCGTAAAGATTGGTCAGCGTAAGGGCGATGCTGCTATGGAAGTTGTATTAGAGTTAATCTAATGGCAGTCATGCAGTAAAATGTTTAGTCCCCGTTTTCTGTTTTTGTTGTAATAACAAGAATAGAAGATGGGGATTTTTTTCTTGTAAAAAAGAAAGAATATCGTAAGTTGACCCTTTTTCACTTTCCGCTTATAATGGGAATACAAGGAGGGATTTCCAATGAGAGCGAAGAGATTTGGATTGGTGTGGATGTGCTGTCTGCTGCTGTGGCTGCTGGTTTTTCCCGCCTATGCAGCTTCCAGCGATGCGATTCAGAAAGTACGTTTGCGAGTCAATGTGAAAATTTCAGATGGAGACTCGGCATTTTCCCTTTCTTCCGGATATTTTGGGGATGATGCGAATGTTATGGTTTCCTCAGATGCGAAGTATGACATTGAGGAAGTGGCATGGACGCGGGAGCCTGCAAACGATGAATGGGATTTGGGAGACAGCCCAAGATTTAAGGTGACCCTCTATGCAGTGGGGGATGCTTATTTCTCAGGGAGCTATGGCAGCGGCAGTGTGAGTGTGGAGGGAGCTACTTTTGTCAGTGCTTCCCGAAAGGATAGGGATACTTTGGTGGTGACACTCGGACTGAAGACCGTGGGCGGGCAACTGGAGGAGCCAAACGATACCTACTGGTCGGAGACGACGCGGGGCTTGGCAAGATGGGAGAAGGTGGAACATGCATCGAGCTATGAGCTGCGTCTCTATAAGGGCAGTTCCCTGATAAAGACCATCTCCAATATTTCGGGGCGTTCGATGGAATGTTATCCGTACATGACGGCGGCGGGAACGTATAGCTTCCGTGTGAGAGCGATTGCATCGGAGAGTGCAAGCAACATCAAGGATAGCCCTTGGGCAGAGTCCGATGAGCTGGAAATCAAGTCCAATCAGGTTTATACTGGAGCGGCTCCCAATGAGGTGACAAACTCAGGAAGTCAGGTGGGTTGGATTCCCAGCTATAACGAGTGGTATTTTAAATATCCGGACGGAACGCTTGCAAAGAATGTGACCTTACAGATTAAGGACAGTTATTATCGCTTTGACGGGGAAGGCAAGATGGTGACAGGTTGGCAGAACATAGACAACCGCAGTTATTACTTCCATGAGGATGGAACGATGCAGCATGGTGGCTGGCTGAAGTTAAACGATAAGTGGTATCTGTTTAATCAGGATGGCACGATGGTGACAGGGTGGTATCGTTACAAGGATAATTGGTATTTTATGGGTGGTGACGGGGCAGCGTATGAAGGCTGGAATCAGGTCAGTGGAAACTGGTATTATTTTACGGTAGGAGATGGTCGTATGGTGACGAACAGCTATGTGGATGGCGTGTTCTGGGTCAACAGCGAAGGCATCTGGGTAAAATAGCATCAGAGGATAAGGCAGAACGAAACAGAACGAAACTGAAAGGAAGGATTTCAGACAATGTGGACAACAAAAGGGAATGCAAAGTCAAAGTGGACTACGATGTGGAAACAGGGAAGGGTGCTGTGTGTGGCTGTGCTGCTGCTTAGTTTCTTGGCGGGAATGACGAGTTTTGCCGCTACCAGCAGCAGTATGTTGGTTCGGGTCTATCTGAACGATAACTATGAGGAAGGCACGATTTTGGAGCCTACCATCAGTGTCTCCTCCGGAGAGATTGTGGATGCCTCTTGGTCCAAGGATGTGGAAAAATGGAAACCAGGGAGCAAGGTGACCTTGACGCTTACCGTGAGTGGTTTGAATGTGAGTTCAGGAAGTTATAAGAGTCGTTGCCGTGTTTCTGGCGGTTCTCTGGTATCTGCGAGAACAAGCGATGGCAATCTGGTGATAAAGATTGAGTATTATCCGGTGGTGCAGTTGGGGATGACGAGTGAGGCTGGATGGAGCAGTACCAAGAGCATGGTGGCAGTGTGGAAGAAGGTACCGTATGCGACAGGCTATAAGGTAAAGTTATATCGCAATGACGAGCACATTCGCACCATTCGCACCAGTTCCACTTCCTTGGATTTGAGTGAATATCTGAAGGCAGATGACAGATTTTATTATGAGGTTTGTGCCAGTGCAAAGGACAGTGACGACAAGGAATATCTGAAGGATGGAAACTATGTGACCTCCGAGAATATTGTTTTGGATGCCGAGCAGATTGGAGACACCGAAGGAAAATGGAAGAATTACCAGAGTGGAAAGCAGTATATCTTGGGCGATGGCACTTATGCGAAGGGCTGGCAGTTGATTGTCGGAGAGTGGTATTACTTTAATGAAGAAGGCGTGATGCAGACTGGTTGGGTAGAGTCCAACGGAAAGTGGTATCATATGAGTTCCACCGGAGAGATGCAGACAGGGACCATTGTCTTGGAAGATGGAAGTACCTATTTTCTGGGCACAGACGGTGTGATGAAGACGGGGTGGGAGCAGGCAGGACCGGCAAAATGGTACTATGCTCTGCCTTCCGGAAAGATGGCTGTAAGTTGCTGGCAGGAAATCAATGGAAAGTGGTATTATTTTAATGCGGATGGAACGATGGCCTACAGCACGGTGATTGACGGATATACGCTCAATTCGAGTGGGGAAATGGTAAGCTAGAAGCTCAGAGAGAGTAAAAGTGAGATGACAGATGTCTGGAGGGAGGCAAAGTGCCTGCTTTCGGACATCTTTTTACTTGACTCAGGACATATTTTCTTCTACAATGGATTCCCATAGGAGACATAGAGAGCTGAGGAAATGGAGATAAATTATGAAAATCATTAAGGCGGCCAAGCTGATATTTGAGTATATCAGAAGGGACGAGGAAGAGAAAATAGAGGGTGTGACCCGTGCGATTGATGGACTGTCGGTGGAGATTGAGGAAGGCAGCTTTGTGGCGGTTTTGGGGCATAATGGCTCTGGAAAATCAACTTTTGCCAAGCACATCAATGGAATTTTGCTTCCGACCGAGGGAGAGATTTGGGTGGCAGGAATGGACACGGCGAAGGACGAGAATCTCTGGGAAATCCGAAAGACGGCAGGGATGGTGTTCCAGAATCCCGACAATCAGATTATAGGAAACATTGTGGAAGAGGATGTGGGCTTTGGACCGGAAAATATAGGAGTCCCCACGGAAGAAATCTGGAAGAGGGTGGACGACTCGCTGGAGAAGGTGGGAATGAGCCTGTATCGAATGCAGTCCCCAAACAAACTCTCAGGAGGACAGAAGCAGAGGGTAGCGATAGCGGGTGTGATGGCGATGCGACCAAAATGTATCGTCTTAGATGAACCTACAGCCATGTTGGACCCCAACGGTCGCAAAGAGGTGATTCAGACGGTGCATGACTTGAATCGGCAGGAGGGCATCACGGTGCTTTTGATTACACACTACATGGAAGAAGTGATTGATGCAGACCGAGTGATTGTCATGGATGATGGAAAGATGGTGATGGATGGAAGCCCGAGAGAGGTTTTCTCTCAGGTGGAAACCCTAAAGTCTTATCGTTTGGATGTGCCACAGGTGACAGAGTTGGCCTATGAATTGAAAAAAGAGGGCTTGCCCCTGCCGGATGGAATTTTGACGAAAGAGGAGTTTTTTTCCAGCCTGCTTCCGCTTTGGAGAGAGGTACAGGAGGGAAGTGAGGTACAGAAAGAGAGTGGGGAGAAAGTCTAGACTTGGAAAGAGAGAATGAAGTTTGGGAAGAGGAATGGGAAAGGGTATGAGAAAGAGCAGGGGAAGTTGTACGGGAGAGAATATGGGGAAGAGAGTGGGAAAGTGCATGGGAAAGACAATGGAATTCGGAAAAAGCACCGAGTTCGGGAAAACGAGTAGATGGGAGAAAGAATGGCAGCGATAATCAAGGCAACGGATTTGAATTATGTGTACAGCGAGGGAACGGCCTTTGAGCAGCACGCATTGAGGCAGGTCAATTTTGAGATTCCGGAAGGGCAGTTTGTGGGACTCATAGGGCATACAGGTTCCGGAAAATCAACGTTGATTCAGCACTTGAATGGTTTGATTCGAGCGACGAGCGGCACTCTTGAGTTTGAGGGAGAAAATATTTACCAGAGCGGATATGATATGAAAAAACTCCGCAGTAAGGTGGGGCTGGTGTTTCAGTATCCGGAGCATCAGTTGTTTGAAATAGATGTGTTTTCTGATGTGTGCTTCGGGCCGAAAAATATGGGTTGGAGCAAGGAGGAGATAGAGGCAAATGCCAAGCAAGCCCTCACGATGGTGGGTTTGGATGAGAGTTTTTATGACCTTTCGCCCTTTGAATTGTCTGGTGGACAGAAACGCCGTGTGGCGATAGCCGGAGTGTTGGCGATGAAGCCTCATGTGTTGATTTTGGACGAGCCTACCGCAGGATTGGATCCCAAGGGCAGAGATGAGATTTTGGATGAGGTGGCAGAGCTTCATAGAAAATATCATATGACCATAGTTTTGGTTTCTCATAGCATGGAAGATGTAGCAAAATATGTGGATCGTCTTCTGGTGATGAATCATGGAGAAAAAGTATTTGATGGCACTCCCAGAGAGGTCTTTCGCCACTATAAGGAGTTGGAAGCGATTGGTTTGGCTGCCCCGCAGGTGACTTATCTGGTACATGGTCTGAGGGAGGCAGGAATGCCGATTGATGAGGATATTACGACGATTGAGGAGGCAAAGCAGGCGATTTTGGGAGCTTTCTCAAGGCAGAGTGGTGGAAAGATGAGGTGGACGAAATGATACGTGATATCACATTGGGGCAGTTTTATCCGGTGGATTCTGTGTTGCATCGGATGGACCCGAGAACCAAACTGTTTGGAACGCTGATTTTCATTATCTCTTTGTTTATGGCAAATACAGTGGCTTCTTATGTGGTTGCCACACTTTTTCTGCTGCTTGCCGTTCGGCTTTCTAAGGTTCCGCCAAAGTTTATGCTGAAGGGCTTAAAGGCTATTTTTTTCCTCTTTCTCATCAGTGTCAGCTTTAATCTTTTTTTGACGGACGGAGAACTCATCTGGCAGTTTGGCTTCTTAAAGATTACGCGGGAAGGTGTCTGGCGTGCTTGCTTTATGGGATTGCGTTTGATTTATCTGGTTGTCGGTTCTTCGGTGCTGACACTCACAACCACACCGAATCATCTGACGGATGGCTTGGAGAAGAGTATGGGATTTTTGAAGCTGCTGCGGGTACCAGTGCATGAGATTTCGATGATGATGTCCATCGCTCTGCGTTTCATTCCGATTTTGATTGAGGAGACGGACAAAATTATGAAGGCACAGACCGCAAGAGGAGCTGACTTTGAGAGTGGAAATCTGATACAGAAGGCAAAAAGTATGGTTCCGATTTTGGTGCCACTGTTTATTTCGGCTTTTCGGCGTGCCACCGATTTGGCGATGGCGATGGAGGCAAGATGCTATCGAGGAGGCGAGGGTAGAACTAAGATGAAACCCCTGCATTATGAGAGAAGGGATTATATCGCTTATGGCGTGTATGCTCTGTATTTGTTGCTTGTGTTCTTGCTTGTCAAGGGGATAGTGATAGGGTAATGGGATAGAAAGAGAAAGGGAAGAAGGGGAGAGAAGTAAGAAAGAGAAAAGGGAAAGAAAAGGAAA
>JAUNGR010000086.1:9268-11541 GCA_030524485.1 bacterium
CTACGGCAGGATGGTAGACCTTTTGCTGGCTTTGAAACGGGAAGAAAAGGGAAAGAACAGGAGAGGTAAGAAAACGTGAAAAGAGTTAAATTAACGGTTGCCTATGATGGCACTGCATATTGTGGCTGGCAGTTACAGCCAAATGGAGTTACCATTGAGGAAGTGTTGAACCGCTGCCTCTTTGAGCTGCTTTCTGAACCGATTCAGGTGATAGGGGCAAGCCGAACGGACTCTGGGGTACATGCCTTGGGAAATGTGGCGGTGTTTGATACAGAGAGTCGGATTCCAGCAGAGAAGATATGCTTTGCCTTGAATCAGAGGCTGCCGGAAGACATTCGGATTCAGAAGTCGGAGGAAGTGCCTCTTGACTTTCATCCCAGAAAGCAGAATTGCATCAAGACCTATGAATATCGGATTTTGAATCGGAAGATGGAAGTGCCTACGCAGCGGTTGTATGCACAGTTCTGCTACTTCCCTTTGGATGAGAAAAAAATGCAGGAGGCGGCAAATTATCTGCTGGGAGAACATGATTTTCAGAGCTTTTGCTCGGCGAGACATCAGGCAGAGGACACGGTGAGGACTTTGTATTCTTTGACCGTGCAGCGGGATGCGGAGGATTGTATTCATATAAAAATCAGCGGCAATGGCTTCCTATATAATATGGTAAGAATCATTGCAGGAACGCTGATGAAGGTGGGGATGGGAGTCTATGCACCGGAGCATGTGAAGGAGATTTTGGAGGCAAGAGACCGACAGAAGGCGGGACCCAAGGCTGCAGCAAAAGGACTTACGCTTCTTGGCTTGGAATATGAGAAAGAGTTGGCAGCGGAGATTGTCAGTGAAAATGCGAATTGGAGCTATCTTCTGATTCAGAGAGAGATTGTGCCGCAGGGACGGGCTTATCTGCTGATAGAACGCTGTAAGGAAAACGATTTTGAGCGGTTGCTGCAGAGAGTGGTGCATCAGGCAGCTCGAAATGGAGCCAAAGAAATCTGGGTTTTGGATGCAACGCAAAGAGTTCAGGAAGGAAGCGTTTATGGCTACTATCCGATGGAAAAAGTGGCAGTAGAAAGCAAGCAGATGGAGTTGGCGTGGGAGCTCCTTTCTCTCTATAAACAACAGAGTGAAGTGGACTCGTGGAAAAGAAGAGGACTTTCTTGGTTTTTGACGAAAAATACCATTCCAGAAATGAGATAATCCAAGAAAAAAGCTGATTTTATAAGGAAAAAATGGTTGACACGTCCGGCATGGTGTACTATAATGTATAACTGTGACAACTGTGAATTAAAGAAAAAAGTGCTTACCAATGCCCCGGAAGGCCTTTTTTATAAAATCATTTAGCAGTCTTTGTAGAACATGGATTTTAACAGGAGGTTGACCAATGAAGAGTTTTATGGCGAGTCCAGCAACGATTGAAAGAAAATGGTACGTAGTAGATGCTACAGGATATACATTAGGACGTTTGGCTTCAGAAGTAGCTAAGGTTTTAAGAGGAAAAAATAAGCCGATTTTCACACCACATATGGACTGCGGCGACTATGTAATCGTAGTAAATGCAGACAAGGTGAAAGTTACCGGTAAGAAATTAGAGCAGAAGATTTATTACAACCACTCTGATTATGTAGGCGGTATGAAAGAGACTACATTAAAAGAGATGATGGCTAAGAAGCCAGAGAAGGTTGTAGAGTTAGCAGTTAAGGGAATGCTTCCAAAAGGACCTCTGGGAAGAAGCATGTACACCAAGTTACATGTATACGCAGGCCCGAACCATGAGCAGGCAGCACAGAAACCAGAAGTTTTAACATTTTAATTGAGGTCTGAAAGGAGGATATGATAATGGCAAGCGCAAAATTCTACGGAACAGGCAGAAGAAAAAAATCTATCGCAAGAGTATATCTTGTACCGGGTACAGGAAACATCACAATTAATAAGAGAGATATCGACCAGTATTTTGGTCTGGAGACCTTGAAGCTGGTTGTTCGTCAGCCACTGGCAGCTACAGAGACAACAGATAAATTTGATGTATTGGTAAATGTACGTGGAGGCGGTTTCACAGGACAGGCTGGTGCAATCCGTCACGGCATTTCCAGAGCATTGCTTCAGGCAGATGCTGAGTACAGACCAGTTCTGAAAAAAGCAGGCTTCCTGACAAGAGACCCACGTATGAAAGAAAGAAAGAAATACGGTCTCAAAGCAGCTCGTCGTGCTCCACAGTTCAGCAAGCGATAATTCGACAGCAAAAACAAATCCCACAGATTCAAGGTTTTCCTTGG